>JBAUAY010000471.1:0-2754 GCA_049676235.1 Streptosporangiaceae bacterium | reverse complement strand
CGGGCCACTGCGGCTGCTGAAGCGCGGGCGAACTCACGCAGTTCAGGCTACGCGGAGCGACCGCGCTCGTTCCCACCCTCCCGGCATTACCTGCCCGGCGGCGCGGCGGGTGCCGGGCGGGGAACCCCCACCCAGGAGACCGGACCACGAAACTAAGGGCATCCGCCGGCAGGCATGCCAGAACCTGGCCCGGCACGCCGGCCGCCCAGCGCCATAATGACCAGTTCGGGGCACAACGGAAGCGGCATCTGACGGTGGAGAGGCCGATCATATCGGCGGGTATCTCAGGCTCTTGCGTCAACGTTGATCACGTTACGTATCCCCATTGCAAGACCATTCGTGGCAATCCCCTGAAAGTGTGGAGACTTCCTCTTACCAGTTTCTTGTAATTTTTCGTCTCGTTGACGTTATCGAACGCCAGTTCATTTTTCACTGGCGCCCCGGCCGGGAGCCGGCTTTGCGCCGTGCGCCCGGCGGGGCAGGCCTTGGCCTGCCCGCTCTTCCCTGCGCCCCGTAGCCTGCGCGGCGCTCCCGGAAGATCAGCGGCGGCGCAGCCGCCTCCTTCTCGTTCTTGCCTGGCCCGCGCCGCGGGCCCCGCCGCGGTCACGCGGCGTCCTTTGCGGCCAGGGCCAGCTCGTAGGCGACCGGGGACATCATGCCCAGCGCGGAGTGCCTCCTGTCGTGGTTGTAGTCCTCGATCCACGCTGCGACCCCGGCCCGGGCCGCCGCCTTGCCGGGGAACTGCTCGATGCGGCGCAGCTCGAACTCCACGGTGGAGTGCCAGGACTCGATGACCGCGTTGTCCAGCGCCGAGCCCGGCCGGCCCATCGACTGGCGGATGCCCAGCCGCTCGCAGGCCTGCCGGAACCGGCGCGCGGTGTACTCGCTGCCCTGATCGGTGTGCATGATCACGCCGGGCACCTGGCCGCCGCGCACCGCGACCGCCATCGCCAGCGCGCCGTAGGCCAGCTCCGCGTCCGGGTGCTCGGACAGGCCGAACCCGAGGATCCGCCGCGACCCCATGTCCAGCACACTGGCCAGGTGCAGCTTGCCCTCGCCCGTGGGGATCTCGGTGCCGTCGCCGTACCACTTGCGGTTGACGGCGGCCGCAGCGAACGACCGCTTGACCAGGTCCGGCGCCCGCCATCGGCCCTTGCCCGGCCGGGTCGTGGCCCTGCGGCCGCTCTTGCGCCGGGCGGCCAGGCCCATCTCGGCCATCAGCACGGCGACGGTGTTCTTGCTGACTGCCCAGCCTGCGTCCCGCAGCGC
Organism: Streptosporangiaceae bacterium; assembly: GCA_049676235.1. Lineage (GTDB taxonomy): Bacteria > Actinomycetota > Actinomycetes > Streptosporangiales > Streptosporangiaceae > Palsa-504. The sequence continues at coordinate 1,485 of JBAUAY010000471.1, read as the reverse complement.
GGCGGTGATCCGCGGTGACCCGTCCTTGCCCTTACGCGCGGCGAACAGCCGGGCGATCTCGGCTTTGAGCCGGTTCCGCCGCGTCCGCCGCGCCGACCGGTCCCCGTCCTTCCACTTGTAGAACCAGGACTGGGACACCCCCAGCGCCCGGCAGGAGACCGCATACGGCACGCCGTGCCGCGCCCTCTGGGACACGATGAAGGCGGCCACGGCTACCGGCCCATCGCGTCCTGGACCCAGAGGGCCACGCTGCGTTTGAGCACGTCGCACCTCATCGCGAGCTCGGCGTTCTCCCTGCGCAGCCGGGCCAGCTCAGCCCGCTCATCCTCACCCAGCGCCCCGTCACCGCCACGGCGGTCACGGTCAGCGTTCACTCAGTTACCCAAGGTCCCAGGGTTGACCCCCAGGTCCCGGGCCACCTGCGCGATCGGCTTACCGGTCTCCCGGACCAGCCGCACCGCGCCCTCCCGGAAGTCCCGATCGAACTTCCGCCGCGTCTCTGCCATCGCCCCGACCTCCTTTAAGGCGATGTCTCCACGGTACGAGGGGAAACCCAATCGCGTGCAGCGCCGTGGGTTTATTGGCGGGTGAACACGGCGTGGACGGTGATGGTGTTGTTGAGTGATGCCATGCGCAGCGGGCTGTATGTCAGGCCGAAGTCCGCCCGGTTGACCGGGACCTCGGCGTCCAGCCGGACCTCGCCTGCGGCGGCGGAGACCTTCGCGTCGAAGGAGAGCGGGCGGGCACGGCCGCGGACGGTCAGGCTGCCGGTCACCCGGACGCCCCCGCTGGCGGGCTGCATGCCCTCGACGGTGTAGGTGATGTCTGGGTGGTTGGCGATGTCGAAGAGCTTGGCCGACCGCAGGTCCTTATCGCGCATCTTGTTCTTGGTGTCGATCGACCCGGCAGCGACGGTGAGGGTGCCGGTGACCTGGCCGGCTGGGGTCACCGTGCCGTTGCCGGCGACCTGGCGGAAGACGCCGTGGAGCGGACGGAGCCCCCAGGTGTGCCTGCTCTGCAGCTGGACCTCGGACCTGGCTGGGTCCAGGATCCAGGACCCGATGAGCGTGCCGTCCTCGACCTGCGCCTGCAGCGCTGAGGTGGTCGGCTGTCCCTGCGGTATCATGCCGCCCTCCGCAAATTTTCGTTCCTGAATCAGAATAGTTTTGATAGCGGAAGCATATACTTGGCGTGCCGACAGTCAAGGCGGGACGGCGTACGACGGAAGCAAGGTCATGGCGGACCAGGCGGGCAGCTTCGAGCACTCCCCGTTGTGCCTGCGCCTGATGCAGCTGTTTCCCCGCGTGACCAGGGGAATGCGGCGCTGGCAGGAGCGCGCCGCACCCGCGCCCGTGCCCTCTCCGCTGAGCCCGCGGCACGTCGCCGCGCTCGAGCAGATCCGCGGCGGCCCGCTCACCGTCGGGGAACTGGCCTCCCGGCTGGACCTGACTCTCCCCACGGTCAGCGGCGTGCTCGCCGACCTTG
>JBAUAY010000470.1:0-4736 GCA_049676235.1 Streptosporangiaceae bacterium | reverse complement strand
CGGGCGAGGCGGTCCGCGGCGGCCTGGCCCGCGGCGGTGACGCTGACCAGGCCGATCATCGCTGCCCCCACAGGACGAAGACCGGGTTCTGGGCGGCCAGGCGGGATTGGCCATTGGAGAGTGGGGCGAGGCGGGACGCCTGGAGCTGGACGCCCTCTGGGCGGTAACCCAGGTCGGTGAGCAGGTCGCTGGTCTCGCCGACTCGCTGGACGGCGGCCAGCGTGACCACGACACGGCCGGGGTTTGCTGCCTTGACGGCGGCAGCCAGCACGGCGCGGTCGCCGCCGCCGACGAAGACCGCGTCCGCCGGCGGCAGGCCGTTGAGCGCCTCCGGCGCGCGGCCCTGGCGTAGCTGCAGGTGGACGCCGTGACGGGTGGCGTTCCTGCGGATCCGGTCGCACTGGGCCTGATCCGCCTCGACCGCGATCACCCAGGCGCCGAACCGGGCGCATTCCACCGCCACCGAGCCCGCGCCCGCGCCTACGTCCCAGATGACGCGGCCGGGGGCCGGCCCGAGCCGGGCCAGGATCAGCGCGCGGACCTCCGCCTTGGTGATCATCGAGTCGCGGTGCTCGAACGCGTCCTCGGGCAGCGCCCACCCGTCCGGGGCGCCCTGGTGGCCGGCCAGCCAGCGGGGCGTGCCCGGTGCTGCCTGGTTTAGTACTGCCTGGTCTAGTGTCGCCTGGTCTAGGGCGATGAGGATGTTCGGTTCGGCGAACTCCCTGGCCGGCTCGGCGGCGAGGTCGATGACCTGCTCCTGGGGGGTGCCGAGGCATTCGGCGACGTACACCTTCTTGCCTGCGGCCAGCAGTTTGTCGCCGAGGTCGCGGGCCGTGGCCGTCCGGGGCGCGGTCAAGATGGCGGCCTTGGGGTGCGCGAGGGCGGCGGCGAGCGCATGCTTGGGACCTCTGGGTTCCCGTCCGTGGGCGGAGATCACCAGGGCATCGTCCCAGTCCAGGCCAAGCCGGGCGAAGGCGAGCGTCACCGATGAGGTGGCCGGGATGACGTGCGGTTCGATGCCCCGGGCGCGCAGCGCACGGACGATGCCGAAGAACCCTGGGTCGCCGGAGGCCAGCACGGCGACGTGGCCGGAACGCGCGTCCAGGGTGTCGAGGGCCGCGTCGAGGTGCTTGATCTCCACGCGTTCCGCGTCCGGCGGGGTCGCGGAATCTGGGACGGTGTCGAGGTGCCTGGGCGCGCCGATGACTAGCCTGGCCGCGGCGAGGGCCTGCGCCGCCTCGGGACCGAAGGGCCTGCCGTCGCAGCCGATCACGGTGACCTCGGGACTCATGCCGCCGCCTCGGCGATCTTGGTCTGGCCGGTGAAGTCGACCATGATGACCTGGATCTGGGGTGTGGTCTTTTGTCCGCCGACGGCTAGTTCGGCGCAGAAGCGGCTGAGGACGCGGGCGGCGCGGCCGCACAGCTCGTGGCCCGCCGCGGCCAGCAGGCCCGCCTCGTCCCAGAGTTCGGCCGCGTGCCGGGCGGTGTTCGCGTTTGCGACTCGCGCGGCGAGGTCCTGGTCGCCGCCGGCCGCCAGCGTGATGTCTCGCAGCAGCTCGAGCGAGACCTTGGATCTGGTGTAGTGCGTCATCAGGACGCCGGCCGCCAGCTTGGTGAGCTTGCCGGCCATGCCGGCGAACACGACCCGGGCCAACCCGTGCTCGACCGCGCGCCGCAGCGCGGCACCGGTGAAGTCGCCCACCTCCACGAAGCACACCTCAGGCAGTTGCGGCAGCATGGTCATGGCGCCCTTCTCGGTGCGCCCGCCGGTGCACAGCACGACCGTGTCCTCGCCCTGGGCGGCCAGCACCGAGATCGCCTGCTCCACGCTGGCCCGCCAGGACGCGGTGGAAAACGGCCGGACGATGCCGGTGGTGCCGAGAATCGAGATCCCGCCGATGATGCCGAGCCTGGCGTTGGTGGTCTTGCGGGCCATCTGCTCGCCGCCGGGGACCGAGATGACCACTCGGACACCCCTTCGGGCTAGGTCGATAGCTTCGCCGACCGACTGGGTGATCATCGCGCGAGGTACCGGGTTGATGGCCGGCCCGCCCAGTTCCAGGCCGAGGCCCGGCTTGGTGACCACGCCCACGCCCACGCCGCCGTCCAGCTCGATTCCTGGCTCCTTACGCCAGCGTACGGTGGCGGTCAGCCGCGCGCCGTGCGTGACGTCGGGGTCGTCGCCCGCGTCCTTGACCACCACCGCCTCGGCTTGGCTGGGTGCCTCGGCGGTGTCCTGCGGCGTCAGGGTGCATTTGTCTACGGGGAACCGGACCCGCTGACCGGACGGCAGGCCGATCTCCACGGTTTCGGAGATCTCACCGGTGTGCAGCGCGGTGGTAGCCGCCTTGGCGGCGGCCGCCGCGCAGGTCCCGGTGGTCCAGCCGGTCCGCAGCGCCTGCTTCCTGACCTTCGCCGTCCGCGGCAGGTCGGGCTCGATCAGTTCGGGGTCGCGGTGCTCGGTCACGGGTCTGTCGGCCGTGGTCTGGAGGTTTCGCGAAGCTGCTTCCTGGCCTGCCGGTCGGCCCGGCGGTATCCGTGGAAATGTCCCGGGTGGTACAGGTGGGAGCGGCTGCCTCCGGCGGCCAGGGCCGGCCCGACCAGCACCAGCGTGTGCTTCCAGAGCTTGCGTTCTTTGATGGTGGCGGCCAGGTCGGCCAGCGCGCACTGCTCGATCAGCTCGTCCGGCCAGGTCACCTGGTAGGCGACGACGCACGGGGTGTCCGGCGGGTAGCCGCCGGACAGCAGTTCGTCCTGGAGCTGACCGGACCGCGCGGCCGAGAGGAACAGCGCCATAGTGGTGTTGTGGCGGGCGAACTCGGCCACCCGCTCGCCCGGCGGCATCGGGGTCTTGCCGCCGCCGAGCCTGGTCAAGATCACCGACTGGGCGACCTCCGGGATGGTCAGCTCGCGCCCGATCCGCGCTGCCACCGCGGTGAAGCTGGACACCCCGGGCACGATCTCGGTGTCGAGGCCCATCGCTGTGCACTGGTCGAGCTGCTCCTGAATGGCGCCCCACAGCGAGGGGTCACCGGAGTGGACGCGGGCCACCTGTAGTTTTTGCTGCGCGGCCCGCTGGTAGTAGGGCAGCACGCCCTCCATCGGGAGTTTGGCCGAGTCCACGATTTCGGCGCCTTTATGTGCGTGCCTCAGGACATCCGGGTGCACCAGGCTCGACGCCCAGATCACCACGTCGGCGGCGGCTATAGCCTGCGCGCCGCGCAGGGTCAGCAGGTCCGGCGCCCCAGGCCCGGCTCCCACGAAGAACACCCGCCCCACGGAGCTCAGTTCTTTGGCCTGCGCGCCGATGGCGGCCGGTTCGATGGAACATTGAGCCGGCCAGGACCGGTTCGATGGAGCATCGAGCCGGCTGGATTCCCCTGTGAGCACCTCTTGGGTGGCAGGGCGGAGGGCGGCGCCGGTGGCGGAGGGGCGGAGGGCGGGGACGATAAGGGTAGACAAATACGGAATATCCGGAATGTCTTTTGTGGCCGGGCCGGGCGTGGCGGGGCCGGCCTCGGCGGGGTGCAGGACCTCGGCGGGGTGCAGGACCTCGGTAGGGTGCAGGACCTCGGTGGGGTGCAGGACCTCGGCGGGGCGCAGAACCTCGGCGGCGGAGGCGATGAGCTCGCCTTCTAGGCCGAGGCGGGCACCGATGACGGCGGCGTCCAGGCGGCCGGCCGCGTGCAGGCGGTCCCGCAGGATGGCGGGCGCGGGGCTGGCGACGGCGCCTACCTTGTAGCCGACGACGGTTCCGCCGCCGGCCAGCGCCTGGTCCAGGGCGCTGACGCCGCCGTTGAGCGGGACGAGCGTGACTGGTTCGGTGCCCTCGGCCAGCGAGATGCCGACTCGGGAGGCTAGGTCCTGCATGGCGGTGATGCCCGCGACGGTCTCCACCGTCACCTCGGGGACCAGGTCGCGGACGGTCTGGGCCAGGTAGCTGAACGTGGAGTACAGGTTGGGGTCGCCGAGAGTGCCGAACGCGATCGTGGCGGCCCCCGCGGCGAACTCCTCGGCCACCACGGCGGCGGCCGCCCGCCAGGCCGCGGCCCGCCGTGGCGTCACGCCGCCGGTGTCGTTCAACGCGAAGTCCAGCCGCTTGACCCGGTCCGCGCCGACATAGGCGCGGACGATCGTCTCGGCCCGGCCGGGCCCCAAATTGCCCGAATTCCCCGGACCCCCCAGATTCCCGGTAGCCCCGGGCTCCGAGCCGACCAGCACCGGGACCAGCACCACGTCGGCCTCGCGGAGCACGCGGACGGCCTTGACCGTGACCAGTTCCGGGTCCCCGGGCCCGACGCCCACCCCGATCAGCCGCTTCATCATGGGTTCACTTCCGCCGCGATTCCGCAGGCGGCGGTGAACCTGGCGGCCGCAGCCGGGTGGCCGGCCCAGTGCGTGTGCAGGTAGGACGCCACGCCGGATCCGGTGACGTGGCCCTCGAGCTGGCCCGAGCCGAACCGCCAGGCAGGCCGGTCTCCGTGGGCCGGGACGGTCGCGGTGCGGTGGAACTCGTGGCCGCGCACCACGTCGCCGGCCCGGGCCAGCACCGAATCCGTCACGGCCACGGCCAGCCGGTAGCCCAGGGTCAGCTTCGGGGTCATCGTGGCCCGCGCGTCGAGGATGCCGCACATGGGCCGTTCGTCCAGGGTCCGCGCCAGGTAGAGCAACCCCGCGCATTCGGCGGCGACCGGTGCGCCGCGGCGGGCCAGCGCGGCCACCCGTCCGCGCAGC
>JBAUAY010000469.1:0-2170 GCA_049676235.1 Streptosporangiaceae bacterium | reverse complement strand
TCCCACAGCGCCGACTCGACCAGCGCCTCGGGGGTGGCCTTGCCGTACTTGGCCAGCAGTCGCTTGTCCAGCGAGCCCGCGTTGACGCCGATCCTGATCGGGGTTCCTGCGTCGCTGGCGGCGCGGGCGATCTCGGCCACCTTGTCGTCGAACTGCTTGATGTTGCCCGGGTTCACCCGGACCGCGGCGCAGCCGGCGTCGATCGCGGCGAACACGTACTTCGGCTGGAAGTGGATGTCAGCGATGACCGGGATCTGCGACTTGGAGGCGATGGCGGGCAGCGCCTCGGCATCGTCCTGGGACGGCACGGCGACCCGGACGATCTGGCACCCGGAGGCGGTCAGTTCGGCGATCTGCTGCAGCGTGGCGTTCACGTCGGCGGTGAGCGTCGTCGTCATCGACTGCACCGACACCGGCGCTCCCCCGCCGACGGGCACCGAACCCACCATGATCTGGCGAGACTGGCGGCGCGGCGCCAACGGTGCCGCCGGTGCCTGCGGCATCCCGAGGTCAGTACTCATAGCCCTCATCCGTTCGGTTGGCACTCTTGAATCTCGCTCGGCACTTCCGAATCCCCGTACGCCGACCATTGTTCCATGACCCGACGACCTGACGCGGCGCGACGCTGACGGATGCGTCGGGTAACACCCCGGGAATTAACCTGCGATATTCACCGGGTTCACGATGTCGGCCAGGATCAGCACGACGCTGAAGAGCATCAGGATCGCGAAAACGCTGAAGCTGACCGGCAGCAGCTTCGCCATGTCCACCAGGCCCGGGTCGGGACGACCGCGCAGCCGGGCGAACCAGGCCCGGATCCGCTCCCAGATGACCACCGCGACGTGGCCGCCGTCCAGCGGCAGCAGCGGAAGCATGTTGAAGACGCCGACGAAGATGTTGAGCGAGGCGATGAGCAGCAGCACGAAGCTGACCTTGAACTGCCAGCCGACGTTGGCGGCCACCGCGGTCCCGGTGGCCTCGGCCGCGCCGACGACGCCGACGACCTGGCCGCCGGCCGTGTTCGCCCGGTTCTTGCTGAACAGCTTCGGCAGCGCGGCGGGCAGGGCCGCGAGCCCCTTGACCGAGCCGACGATAACCTGCCCGAACGCCGACCCCGCGTACTGGACGGCGCGGACCGGGTTGGCCGGGGAGAACACCACGGTCGGTGCGATGCCCAGGTAGCCGCCGCTGCGGCCGCTGACGGTGGCCAGCGTGGTGTGCAGCGTCAGCGTCTTGCCGTCACGCACCACGGTGATGCTCACCCGCGACCCCGGGCGCACGGCCCGGATCGTGTCGCCGAGCTGGGTCCAGTTGCTCACCGGCCTGCCGTCGAAGGCCTTCACCTGGTCGCCGACCCGCAGCCCGGCCAGCTTGGCCGGGGACGGCTGGTCCGCCGCGGTGCAGGTGCCGTTGTTCAGCTGGGCGGCGTTCGCGGCCACGCAGGAGGTGACCGTGCCCAGCTGGGTGGTGTTGTCGTTCTCGATGCCGATGCCGAGCGCCAGGCCGAAGATCAGCAGGAAGGCCAGCACGAAGTGCATGAACGAGCCGGCGCAGAGCACGACGATCCGCTGCCAGGCCGGGTGGCGGCGGAACGACATCGGCTCGTCCTCCGGATCCACCTCGTCGAGCGAGGTCATTCCGACGATCTTGACGAAGCCGCCGAGCGGCAGCGCCTTGATCCCGTACTCGGTCTCCCCCCGCCAGGTGGACCAGATGGTCGGCCCGAAGCCGACGAAATAGCGGGTGACCTTCATGCCGAACTTCTTCGCCGTCACGAAGTGCCCGGTCTCGTGCAGCATCACGGAGAAGAGCAGGGCGACGATGAAGATGACCCAGCCGATCAGGTCCATCCAGCCGTCCCTTCTCTAGGCGTTAAGCTCCCGCGCCCGGCGCCGGGCCCAGTCGTCCACGGCCAGCACGTCTGCCACCGTAGTGACGGCCGTACGCGCGGCGTCATGTTCTGAGACTATCCGGGCCACGGTGTCGACGATGCGGGGGAAGCCGATCCGGCCAGCCTGGAAGTCCGCCACACACGCCTCGTTCGCCGCGTTGTACACCGCAGGCGCGGTGCCCCCGGCCGCGGCCGCCTCGCGGGCCAGCGCGACCGCGGGGAAGGCCGCGGCGTCAAGCGGCTCGAACGTCCAGGTCGCCGCCGTCGACCAGTCAAGCC
>JBAUAY010000468.1:0-7347 GCA_049676235.1 Streptosporangiaceae bacterium | reverse complement strand
CGTTCGGCCACCAGCAGGCTGATGCCGCGCGAGCCCGCGTCCGGATCGGTACGGGCCACCACGATCACCAGGTCGGAGTTGATGCCGTTGGTGATGAACGTCTTGGCGCCGTTCAGCACCCAGGCGTCGCCGTCCCTGACCGCCGCAGTGCGGATGCCCTGCAGGTCGCTGCCCGCCCCGGGCTCGGTCATCGCGATCGCGCCGATGCACTCGCCGGTCGCCATGGCCGGCAGCCAGCGGGCCTTCTGCTCCTGCGTGCCCAGGTCGACGAGGTAGGGGATGGCGATGTCGTCCTGCAGGCCGAATCCCGAGCTGAGTGAGCCCGCGCACACCCGGGCGAGCTCCTCCATCACCACGCAGCGGTAGCGGAAGTCATCCGTCCCGGGCCCGCCGAACCTCTCCGGTATCGGCAGCCCGATGATGGCCTGCTTGCCCGCCGCGAGCCAGGCCTGCCGGTCGACCGAGCGCTCCTGCTCCCAGCGCTGGGAGTTCGGCGTGACCTCGCGTTTGACGTACACCTGAACGACCTCGCGGAACGCCTCGTGATCTGGCTCGTAAAGGTCCCTGTGCACGCTTATTGCCCTTTCCAGACCGGAGCGCGCTTCTCGGCGAACGCCCTGGCTCCTTCTTGCGCGTCGCGGGAGGTGAAGACCGGCTGCATCAGCCTGGCCGCCTGACCCCACCGTTCGGCGGCCGTCCAATCGCCGCCGCGGTGCGCGATCTCCTTGGTCGCCATCACCCCCAGCGGCCCGTTGGCCGCGATCTTTTCCGCCAGTTCCAGTGCCGCCGCCAGCGCCTGGCCTTCCTCTACGACCCGGTTGACCAGCCCGATCTCGGCGGCCCGCCTGGCGTCGACCGGGTCGCCGGTCAGCAGCAGCTCCAGCGCAAGGGCCCGGGGTATCCGCTGCGCCAGCAGCAGCGCTCCTCCGGCGCCCGCCACCAGCGAGCGCTTGACCTCCGGGACGCCGAACCGGGCCGAGGCACCCGCCACCACCAGGTCGCAGGCGAGTAGCAGCTCGAACCCCCCGGCCAGCGCCCAGCCCTCGGCCGCGCCGATCAGCGGCTTGCGCGGCGGGGTCTGCGTGATGCCGCACAGCCCGCGGCCGGGGAAGGAAGGCGACTCGCCCCTAAGGAACGCCTTGAGGTCCATCCCCGAGGAAAACGTGCCACCGGCCCCGCTGAGCACGCCGGCCCGCAGGTCGCCGTCCGCGTCGAGCTCATCGGCCGCGTCGCGGATTCCGGCCGCGACCGCCCCGTTCAGCGCGTTGCGCGCCTCCGGGCGGTTGATGATGATGACCTGCACCGCGCCATGGCGCTCGACCAGCACCTCGTCGCTCATCCCGTCTTCACCCAGCTTCTCCGCCCTGCTCGCGCTTCTCCGGCTGCCCAATCGGCCAGCCAGGCGTCCTGGCCGGACATTTAGCCAGGGTAACAAGGCGCGCTCGAGCGGCGCGCGGCGCTAATCCCGCTAATCGCGCTGCGGCAGGGTGGCGAGCTTGCGGAAGTCCCAGCTGGTGATCTTGGCCGGCGTGATGCGCAGCCAGGCGTGCCGGCCGTCGTGCGTCATGTCCGCAGCCCCGAAGTACTTTCCGGCCATCAGCCGCTCGGGTTCGGTGAGCTCGGGGGTCTGGGGGTCTGATTCGCCTGTCCGCGGGACGGGCCCGACGACGGCGGCCTGGCCCTCGATCTCGACGCCGTGCAGCTCGGCGTAGTGCTCTCCCCCGTCGATCACCGCCGCCACCCTGGGATCGCGCTGCAGGTCGGCCCAGCGCTGACTCCGGGTCAGCGAGTAGATCCACAGGGCGCCGCCGTACCAGGTGAACCAGACCGGCGAGACGTGCGGCCCGTCCGGGCCGAGCGTCGCCAGCCGGCAGGTCCGCTCCTGGCCGAGGAACGTATCCAAATCCCCGGCACTCATCGCGATCACCCGGCCGCGCCGTTGCTCTCGCATCCTCACACCTCGCTTCGTGCAGTAGTTGAGACGATAATGGCCGACGAGGAAGCACACTGCTGCGTCACCTGGGGGTATTATGGCCGACCGCCCGCCGCCGCCTGCCGGGCAGCCCGACGAGCTCAGCCCGCTGGACTACCTGTTGCACCGCGGCGAGGCGCATCCGGCCACCCGATCCGCCTTCCTGGACCTGGAGATCCTCGACCGGCCGGCCGACTGGGGACGGCTGCGCGAGGCGATGGACCGGGCCAGCCGGGTGGTCATCAGGATGCGGCAGAAGGTGGTGGTCCCGCCGGTCCCGACCACGCCGCCGCGGTGGGTCGTCGATCCCGACTTCGACCTGGACTACCACCTGCGCCGGGTCGCGCTGCCTGCCCCCGGCACGCTACGTCAGCTCCTGGACCTGGCCGAGGTCACATTGCAGTCGCCGCTGGACACCTCGCGCGCCCTGTGGGAGGCGCTGTATGTCGAGGGCCTGGAGGGAAACCGGGCCGCGCTGCTGATCAAGCTGAGCCACGCGATCACCGACGGCCTGGGCGGACTCGCCCTGTTCGAGCAGATCTACGACACCGCGCGAGAGCCGGAGCCACGGCCGATGCCGCCGGTGCCGGTGCCGCGCGACCTGAGCGGTGAGGACCTGGTCCGCGACAGCCTCAGGCAGTGGCCGGCCACGACGCTCTCGGTCGGCCGGAAGTGGCTGGGCGCGGCGGTAGGTATCGCCGCCCAGCTGGTCACGCGGCCGGGTCCCACGGTGGCCGAGGTCTTTGGTTTCGCCGACTCGGCGCGCCGAATGCTCGGGCCGCCGCCGGCCGAGCCGTCGCCGCTACTGCGCCGCCGGAGCCTGATGACCCACACCCACGTGCTCGAGCTGCCGCTCACCGACCTGCGCGCGGCGGCCAAGGCCGTCGGCGGGTCGGTCAACGACGCTTACCTCGCCGCGCTGTGCGGCGGCCTGGGCCGGTACCACGAGGTACTCGGCGTGCCGGTCGAGGCCCTGCCGCTGACCATTCCGGTCAGCCTGCGCACCGACGACGACCCGGCGTCCGGCAACCGGTTCACGGGCGTGACCATAGCCGCGCCACTCAGCGAATCCGATCCGGCGGAGCGGATGAAGCAGATACGCGAGCAGGTCATCGCGCGCCGCAGCGAGCCGGCCATCGACGTGCTCGGCCGGATCGCACCGGTCCTGGCCCTGCTCCCCGACGAGGCGCTGCTGGCGGTCACCGAACGGATTACGCCGCCGGACATCCAGGCCAGCAACGTGCCCGGCTACGCGCAGGAGACGTTCCTGGCCGGGGCGAGAGTGGACCGGCAGTACGGGATGGGGCCGCTGCCCCGGGTAGCCATGATGGCGGTCCTCATCTCGCGGGCGGGCACGTGCACGGTGACGTTCCGCTACGACACGGCGTCGTTCACCGCCGCCGACCAGCTCGAGAAGTGCCTGCAGCTTGGCTTCGACGAGGTGGTCGAGCTGGGGCGGCCCCGGTCGCGCCCCGCGCCCCGCGGGGCATCCGAGGCGGCGCCGTCGGCCTCTGACCGGCGCACCTCATGACCACCCCACCAGACGGTGCCCCCCGGCCGCTGCGGCTGCCCGGCTCGGTGGCCGAGGTCGACGCCAGCCCGGAAGGCCCGCACGTCGGCGCGTTCTTCGACCTGGACGGGACGCTGGTGGCCGGGTTCACCGTCGCGGCCGTCACCAAGGACCGGCTGCGCCGCCGGGAAGTCGGCGCGTCCGAGTTCCTGCGCATGATGCAGCTGGCGGTGGAGTACCGGCTCGGGCGGCACCAGTTCGAGGGCGTAATCGAAGGCGCGGTACGTTCGGCCAAGGGACGGCTGGCTGAGGACGTCGAGGAGATGGGCGAGCGGGTCTTCCGGCAAGCCATCGCGGACCTGATCTACCCGGAGATGCGCGACCTGGTCCGCGCCCACCAGAGCCGCGGCCACACCGTGGTGCTGAGCTCGTCCGCGCTGACCATGCAAGCCCTGCCGGTGGCCCGTTACCTCGGCATCGAGTACGTGGTGTGCAACCGGTTCGTCGTCGATGAGCAGGGGATACTCACCGGCGAGATCGAGCGCCCGGTGATCTGGGGCACCACCAAGGCCACCAGCGTCCAGCGGTTCGCCGCCGAGCATCAGGTCAACCTGCGCACCAGCTACTTCTACGCCGACGGCGACGAGGACCTGGCCCTGATGCACCTGGTCGGTAATCCGCGGCCGGTCAATCCGGGGCCAGCGCTGTCGAAGGTGGCCGCCCGTCGCGGCTGGCCCGTCCTGCGGTTCAGCAGCCGGGACGCCGGCAGCCGACTGGGGCAGGTCCGCACCCTGGCCGGGATCGGATCGCTGGGCCCGCTGGCCGCGGGCGCGCTGGGCATCGGAGTGCTGACGCGGAACAAGCGCACCGGCGTCAACTTCCTGACCCGGTACTGGCCGGAAACCTTGCTCGCGCTGAACGGCGTGAAGCTGAACGTCACTGGGGCGCCAAACCTGACCGCGCGCCGCCCGGCGGTGTTCTTGTTCAACCACCGCAACAACTTCGACGTGTTCATGGTGGCCGCGCTGGTTCGCGACAACTGGACCGGCGTGGCCAAGAAGGAGCTCGAAAGCAATCCGCTGGCCGGCCCGCTCGGGAAACTGCTCGACGCCGCGTTCATCGACCGCGCGGATAGCTCCGCGGCCGTGGCGGCCCTGGCGGGAGTCGAGGAGGCCGCCCGTAAGGGGCTGTCCATCCTGATCGCCCCCGAGGGAACCCGGATGGACGCTCAGGCGGTTGGCCCGCTGGAGGTGGGCCCGTTCAAGAAGGGTGCCTTCCGGATCGCCATGGCGACCGGTCTCCCGATCGTCCCGATCGTCATTAAGAACTCTGACTCGGTGGCGGGCCGCAATACCTACCGGCTCAGCCCCGGTACCGTCGACATCGCGGTGCTGCCGCCCATCGATGTCAGCGGCTGGACCCAGGAGGAACTGCCGAAGCGGATCGAGCAGGTCCGGACGCGTTACCTCCAGACGCTGGCCGACTGGCCCGCCGCCGGACCTGACGGCAGCGCCGGGACGCCATGATGAGCGCCGAGCCCGACCTGGCCGAGCTGCTGGCCGACGGCACCCAGACGGTGCTGCTCACGCAGGCCTCCACGCCGACCGAGGCGCAGCTCATCCGGCAGCGGATCGCCGCGTCGGGAGGGCAGGGCCGGCCCCAGGTCAGCCTGGGCCCGCCGGGCCGCCCGGCTACGGGGCTGCCGGAGTCGCTACTTGAAGGCGACGAGGCCGCCCGGCTGGTGCCGGTCAGGGTGGCCTGGCTGCCCGAGGAACACGCGGGCCGGCGGGCCGCCCGGCTGGCCGACATGATGCCCGGGCATGACCCGTACCACCCCAGCGAGCGTCAGCAGCGGCAGATCCTGTCCCGCCAGCCGGGCCGGGCCACCGTGCTCGTCGGCGAGCCCGCCACGGTCGCCTCGCTGCGCCAGCACTGGACCGAGACCACGGCCGATCAGGACCCGGCCGACTTCGCGGCCTACGTGGCCCGCCGGGCCACATTGGCCCTCGACCGAGCTGAGTACCGGCTGCTCGGCCCCAGGTACAAGACACCGAGCCTGGTGAAAGAGGAGATCCTCTCCTCGCGCCGGTTCCGCTCCGGGCTGCGCGCAGTACGGCGGAAGCCGGACGAGGTAGACGGGTCGCCGCCATCGCTGGCCGAAGCCGGCCAGATCCTCGACGAGCTCGCCGCTGGCTGGAGCCGCCGGCTCATCGACATCATGCCGACCCTGGGGCGGCTGATCTTCCAGCGCGGCTTCGACCCGCAGATTGACTACGACGAATCCCAGATCGAACGGCTGCGCGCGGCGATGGAGCGGCACCCGTGCATCTTCCTGTGGTCGCACCGGTCCAACCTCGACAACCTGGTGCTCACCGCCGCGATCCAGGAGCAGGGACTGCCGCCCGCGCACGTGTTCGGGGGCATCAACATGGCGTTCGGGCCGATGGGCGCCATCCTGCGGCGGGCCGGAGTGATCTTCATCCGGCGTTCGACCGCCGACGACCCGCTGTACAAGTACGTGCTGCGGGAATACGTCGGCTACGTGCTCGAGAAGCGGTTCAACCTCAGCTGGTCGATCGAGGGCACCCGCTCGCGCACCGGGAAGATGCTGCCGCCGAGGCTGGGCCTGCTGTCCTACGCCGCCGACGCCTACCTGCAGGGACGCGTCGACGACATCATGCTGCTGCCGGTCTCCATCACGTTCGACCAGCTGCACGAGATCGCCGAGTATGCCGATTACGCGCGGGGCGGGCAGAAGAAGCCGGAGGGGTTCGGCTGGCTCTACAGCTTCATCAAGGCGCAGGGCGCCCAGCACTACGGCAAGATCTACGTACGCTTCGGCGAGCCGGTCCCGATGAGCGCCTTCCTCGGGCCGCCGGGTGGTTCAATCGCGACTGATCCCGCGGCCCGGCGACTGGCCCTGCAGAAGACCGCCTTCGAGGTGGCCTGGCGGATCAACCAGGGCATGCCGGTCACGGCGACGGCCGCGGTCACCACGATCTTGCTGGCCATGCAGGGTGCGGCGCTCACGTTCGGCCAGATCCGCCTGGGCCTGGCCGACGCGCTTGACTACCTGGAGAGCCGTTCGGTGCCGAGGACCGCCAGCCTGCGGGCGCTGTCCGCGCCGGGACCTGTGCGGGCCACACTGGACGCGCTGGTGGCCGGCGGCCTGGTCACCTATGTGCGGGACGGCCGCGAGCCGGTCTGGCTCATCGGGCCCGACCAGCAGCTCGCCGCCACCTTCTACCGGAACTCGCTGGTCCACTTCCTGCTCGATACGGCGCTGTGCGAGCTGGCCGTGCTGCGGGCCAAGGACGCCGGCGCCGACCCGGTCGGAGCCTTCTGGGCCGAGATCGCGCGGCTCCGGGATCTGCTGAAGTTCGAGTTCTACTTCAAGGACCGCGACGAGCACCGGCGCCAGGTACACGCCGAGATGGACCGGCACGAACCTGGAAGCCCTGACTGGGAAGAGCGGCTCAGGGCCGGTCCGATGGAAGCGGACGCGCTGCTTGCGCAGATGCGGCCGCTGGTGTCCCATGTCATCGTCCGGCCGTTCGTCGAGGCCTACCGGATCGTGGCCGACGTGCTGGCCGGCCAGGATGTGCCGACCGCCGCCGACGGGTCAGTCGACCGCGACGGGGTGACCCAGCGCGCGCTCGGGCTCGGGCGGCAGTACGTGGCCCAGCGGCGGCTGCGCAGCTCGGAGTCGGTCTCCGTGCTGCTCTTCCAGACGGCGCTTCAGCTGGCCGACAACCGGGGGCTGCTCGGACCGGGTGAGGACGTCGCGGCGCGGCGGGTTAGTTTCCTGGCCGAGCTCCGCGACCTGCTCCGCCGTCTCGACGAGATCGAGAACCTCGCCATCCGG
>JBAUAY010000467.1:0-3565 GCA_049676235.1 Streptosporangiaceae bacterium | reverse complement strand
GTTCTGCCGCGCGTCGGCGCGCAACTGCCCGGCGGGCCGCGGCGGCACCTGATCAGATGTCCGGGTCATTTGCGTCCAGGTTAACGGGCTTCGGGATCGGCATGTTTCGGCGGTCGCCGTGGGTCGGCCGGCCGGGCCGAGATTAATTGCCTTGCGAAACGGAGGCTGCCTCCGTATAGTAACCGGAGTAGACCTCCGCTTCATTCCCGATCGTACCGCCCGGCCAGCGGTCTGTCAGCCACCGGAGGCCTTCCTCAGCCGCATCGATGTTCCATCGGCGTCGCCGGGACGGCATCGATGCTCATCGCTGCGGCCGCGAGATCGCATGATCAGAGAACCATGGAGGCATCTTTGTCTTCTTCGCATGCTCCGCATGGGGCTGCAGGTGCGCCAGGGGCCAACGGGCACCATAGTCGCGACAGGCTTCCGGGATCGCCAAGACGCGGTTCCGGGCGGCCAGGGATCGCGCTGGCCATCATGCTCAGCGCCCAGCTCATGATCATCCTGGACATGACGGTGGTGAACATCGCCCTGCCGCATATCCAGGCCAACCTGCACTTCTCCGCGACCGGCCTGTCCTGGGTGCTGAACGGGTACACGCTAACGTCAGGCGGCCTGCTGCTACTCGGGGGCCGGGCCGGCGACATACTCGGCCGGCGGCGGATGTTCGTCGCCGGCATCAGCCTGTTCACCCTCGCCTCGCTGGCCGGGGGGCTCGCGACCACCGCGGGCCTGCTGCTGGCCGCCCGTGCCCTGCAGGGCGTAGGCGGGGCGCTCGCTTCACCCGCCGTGCTCGCGCTCATCGTGACCAGCTTCCCCGAGGGCCGGGAGCGGACCCGCGCGCTCGGCATCTACATGGGCGTGATCACCGGCGGTTCCTCGCTGGGCCTGGTGCTCGGCGGGGTGATCACCGAGTGGCTGTCCTGGCGGTGGGTGCTGTTCATCAACGTGCCGATCGGTCTGGCCGTGGTGGCGGTCGCACCGGTGTTCGTCGGCGAGACGCCGCGGCAGCCGGGCCGCTTCGACCTGGCCGGCGCGCTGACCGCCACCGCGGGCGTGACCGTGCTGGTGTACGGGTTCATCCGGGCCGCGGCCGACGGCTGGGACGACCAGCTGGCGCTGGCCGCGTTCGGCACCGCCGCGGTCGTGCTCACGCTGTTCGTGGTCACCGAGACCCGGGCCCGCCAGCCGATTACCCCGCTGCGCCTGTTCACGGACGTCAGCCGGGCCGGCTCGTTCATCGCCCGGCTGCTGCTCATCGCGGGCATGTTCGGGGTGTTCTTCTTCCTCACCCAGTTCCTGCAGAAGATCATGGGCTTCAGCCCGCTCCGCGCCGGGGTGGCGTTCCTGCCGATGACCTTCGCGCTGTTCGGGGCGTCCCGGATGGCGCCGAGGCTGATGCCGCGGCTGGGCGCGAAGCCGCTGATGATCGCCGGGATGGTGCCCGCGATCGCCTCGATGGCCTGGCTGTCCCGGGTGACGCCCGCCACCGGCTACTGGTCAGGCGTCTTCGGCCCGATGCTGCTGATCGGCCTCGGCATGGGACTGGTGTTCGTGCCGCTGACTACCGCATCGCTGGCCGGCGTGCCCGCGGCGGACTCCGGGGCCGCCTCCGGCCTGGTGAACATGCTCCAGCTGGTGGGCGGCTCGCTAGGCCTCAGCGTGCTGGTGGCGGTGTACGGCACCGCGAGCCGGCATGCGGCCAGTCACCCGCTGGCAGGCCTGAACCCGAATACCGCGTTCGCCCAGTCGCAGTACGCGCTCACTCACGGCATCGCGGCCGCGTTCGGCTTCGCCGCCATCCTCAACGTGTGCAGCCTGCTGGTCATCATCACCATGATCAGGCCCAAGAGACTCGGCCCTGCTCGCGAACCCGCCCCCCGGCCGCGCGAGGAGGCCGTCGCGTCCTAGCCGCCCGCGTGTCCGGGCGATGAGGCGACGGGGAAGACCCGGTCCGGCGGGATACCGGGGACGTATGTGCCGCGGGGCACGATCGCGGCCGTGCCCTTGTAGACCCGCATCGCCGCCGTGACCAGCGGCAGCGGCGCGGCCACCAGCGTGGCGCCGGTCAGCAGGGTCAGGTCGAGCAGCGAGGTGTAGGCCTGCCCGTCGCCGCCGGGCGGAGCCGCGACCACGACGTCACGGTGGGTCAACTCGCCGGCCGACCCCGCGCAGGGGCCGGGGCGGGCGTGCTCGGCCAGGCCGTCACCCTCCGGACGGCCAGGCTCATCCACGGGACCGCTCCCGTCCAAGGCGCCGTGCTCGTTGGGCTGGCCGTGCCGGGCTGGCTCGAGCAGCGAGCTGAACGGGGTCATGCCCGGCGCCTCGCCGAACGCGATGACCTGACGCACCCGGGAACGGTCCGCGCCTTCGGTGGCGTGTTCGGCCAGCGCAGCCGAGGTGACCAGCAACCGCGCGCCGCAGGCGTTGAGCCGGGCGGCGATGCCCGCCGGGCTGACGTCGGGGCCGATCAGGCAGGCAGCGCCGCCCGCCGCGCGGATCGCGTTGACCGCGATGGCGGCGCTGACCGCGTCCTGGACGAACACGCCGACGGTGTCCCCCTCCGCCAGGCCGCGCCGGCCGAGGCCGTGCGCCGCCGCCCGGACCGTCCAGGCGAACCGGGGCCACGCGGTCACCGTCGCGTCGGTGGCGTCGATGAGGGCGGCCCGGTAGCCTGCCTCGTCCGCGAGCTCCAGGATGCTCATCGTCATCGCACGGTGCGCCATGCCCGCGCTCACGATGAGCGGGTCCGCATCCACGCGCTCCCCGGTACTGACGTCGCATTCCATCAGGATCTCCCAGCCTTGGTGTTACAGCGGGCGGGTCCGGCGTGAAGCCGGGACCCGCCCGGCCGCCGCCGCAGGCTCGCCGGTTCCCACCCCCCCTTGGGAACCAGCCGGCGGAGGGCTTGCGACCCGCCGCCACCGTGCGCTAGCGACAGTTGAACGCTATGACGCGGCGGCCGGCGGCACATGCGCCGAAGTGTGTATTCCGGTGTGTATATTGCCCGGCTGCCGTGCGGGCGCCGCGTGCACATGTGCACGTCAACCTCACGCGGGCGGCTCGTGGCGGGTGGCCCATGAGGCAACTTGTGTACGCGAGGTGAAGCCGAGCTTGGCCAGGATGTTCGCCACGTGGCGGGCCGCGGTCGCCGGACTGATCACCAGCTCGTCGGCGATCTTCCGGTTGGACAGCCCCTTGGCGATCAGCAGCACGATCTCGTGCTCCCGCGGGGTGAGCGGGCTCGCGGCCCGGTGACCGCCGTCCGGGCGCGGCCCGGACCCCAAAGACCCCGAAACCGGGCCCAGCCGCGCCGGGTCGGTCCAGGCAGGCCGCCTGGCTCCGGGGTTCCCTGACTCGGGTTCAGAACCGAGAGCGAAGCTGACGGCGTTTTCCGCCGTCAGCTCACGTCCCTCGGCGAACATGGCGGCGGCCGCCGACGCGCCGAGCCGGCCGCGGGCAAAATCGAGCACCTTTTCGATCCTGGGCCCGATGCCCGCTCCGTGACCGAGGGACTCACGCAGCTGACAGGCCGCGCCGGCCAGCCGGGCGGCCGGCTCCGGCT
>JBAUAY010000466.1:0-3381 GCA_049676235.1 Streptosporangiaceae bacterium | reverse complement strand
AGCCCGTACCGCCCGGCCACCGCGTCGGCGGTGAACGGGCCGTGCGTCCGCGCGTACCTGGCCATCAGGTCGCCGAGCGGGTCTGCGACCGGCTCGGTGAACGCCTCGGGCACGCCGACCGGCAGCGGTACCCCCAGCGCGTCCCGCAACCGCCCGGCATCCTCGATCGCGGCCCACATCGGCTGCCCGGCGATCCGCACAGCGATAATACGGCGGGCCGCCGACAATTCCTCAAGCCAGCCAGGCGCGGCCGAGCCGTCCACGCACCGCTGCGCCACCTCCTCGGCCGTCAGCGGGCCGGCCGTGCGCAGCAGGTCGGCGACGTCTTCGGCGTCGCGGCAGCGGCGAGACGGGGATAGGTGCTGCAGGTCGCGAGCGACCTCGGCGATGACGGCGGGGTCGAGCAGTTCGCGCAGCCCGTCCTGGCCGAGCAGCTCGGCCAGCAGCGCGGGGTCGAGCGACAGGGCCTGCGCCCGGCGTTCGGCCAGCGGCGCGTCACCTTCGTACATGAACGCGCCGACGTAGCGGAAAAGCAGGGATTTACCGAACGGGCTGGGTGTCGCCGTCTCGACTTCCACGATCCGCACTCGCCGGGCGGCGATGTCCCGCAACAGCCTGGTCAGTGCCGGTACGTCAAAGACGTCTCGCAGACACTCCCGGACGGTTTCGAGCACGATCGGGAACGCCGGGTACCGGCTCGCCACCTCCAGCAGCTGCGCGGAGCGCTGCCGCTGCTGCCACAGCGGCGTACGGCGGCCGGGCTGGCGGCGCGGCAGCAGCAGCGCCCGGCTGGCGCACTCGCGGAACCTGGACGCGAACATCGCGCTGGCGCCGACCTCGGCGGTGATCAGGTCGCCGACCTCGTCGGGGTCGAGCAGCGCGATCCCGGCCGGCGGCGGCTCGTCCGAGTCGGGGACGCGGATGATGATCCCGTCGTCGGTATGCAGCGCCTGCACGTCCATGCCGCCGTACCGCTCGCGCAGCCGGGAGGCGATGGCCAGCGCCCACGGCGCGTGCACCCGGTCCCCGTACGGGCTGTGCAGCACCACCCGCCAGTCGCCGAGCTCGTCGCGGAACCGCTCCACGACCAAGGTCCGGTCGTCGGGCACGTAACCGGTGGCCGCGCGCTGCTCGGCGAGGTATCTGATCAGGTTCCGCGCCGCCAGCTCGTCCAGGCCGGCCTGCTGTAGCTTCTGGGTGGCCTCGGCCTCGCTGGCCGCGGATAGCTCACGGCAGGCCCGGCCGATGGCCTGGCCGAGTTCGGCGGGTCGGCCGGGGGTGTCGCCGTGCCAGAACGGCAGCTTGCCCGGCTGGCCGGGCGCGGGCGTGACCAGCACCCGGTCCGGCGTGATGTCCTCGATCCGCCACGAGCTGGCGCCGAGCACGAACACATCGCCCACCCGCGACTCGTACACCATCTCCTCGTCGAGTTCCCCCACCCGCCGCGGCTGCTTGCCAGCGCCAGTCTCCGACGCGAGGAAGACCCCGAACAGCCCGCGATCGGGAATCGTGCCACCGCTGGTGACGGCGAGCCGCTGCGCACCCGGCCGGGCCCGGATGGTGCCGGCCACCCGGTCCCAGACGATGCGCGGCCGCAACCCGGCGAAGTCCTCGCTCGGGTAGCGCCCGGCCAGCATGTCCAGCACCGCTTCGAGGATCGGCCTGGTCAGGTCGCCGAACGGCGCGGCCTTGCGGACTGTCTGCTCGAGCTCGTCCACCAGCCAGTCGTCGACCGCCGTCATCGCCACGATCTGCTGGGCGAGCACGTCCAGCGGGTTGTGCGGGATCTTCAGTTCCTCGATCTGGCCCGCCCGCATCCGTTCGGCCACCACGGCCGCCTGGACCAGATCGCCCTGGTACTTGGGGAAGATGATGCCGCGGGAGACGTCGCCGACGTTATGCCCGGCCCGGCCGACCCGCTGCAGGCCGCTGGCCACCGAGGGCGGCGCCTCGACCTGGACCACCAGGTCCACGGCGCCCATGTCGATACCGAGCTCCAGGCTGGACGTGGCCACCACCGCGGGCAGCCGGCCGGCCTTGAGGGCCTCCTCGATCTCGGCGCGCTCCTGCCGCGATACCGAGCCGTGGTGGGCCCGGGCGACTTCCAGCGGCGCGCCCGTGGTCGCTCCCGCCTGCGCCATGACCTGGGCCGGGGGCCGCACCGCCGCCGAGCTCAGGTCTGGTTCGCCGATTCCTTGTGCTCGCTCCGCCGCTAGCTCATTGAGCCTGGCGCACAGGCGCTCGGCCAGCCGCCGCGAGTTCACGAACACGATCGTGGACTTGTGCTGCTCGATCAGGTCGAGCACCCGTTCCTCGACGTGCGGCCAGATCGAGGGCCTAGGCGCCGGGCCGCCCCCGGGGTTCTCCTCGTCCTCGCCGCCGCGGCCCGGCATGGTGTCCAGCTCGGTCATGTCCTCGACCGGGACGACGACCTTCAGCTCGATGCGCTTGGCGCTAGGCGGCTGCACGACGGTGACCGCGCGGGTGCCGCCGAGGAACGCGGCTACTTCTTCCACCGGACGCACCGTCGCGGACAGACCGACCCGCTGGGCGGCGCGAACTCCATGCTCCGCGCTCTGGCCCGGCTGGGCGTCCTGGCGCAGGGAATCCAGGCGCTCCAGGGACAGGGCCAGGTGAGCGCCCCGCTTGTTGCCCGCGACCGCGTGCACCTCGTCCACGATGACCGTCTCGACCCCCCGCAGGGTCTCCCTGGCCTGCGAGGTAAGCAGCAGGAAGAGCGACTCCGGGGTGGTGATAAGGATGTCCGGCGGCTTGCTGGCCAGCTTCCTGCGCTCCTCGGCGGCGGTGTCGCCGGTGCGCACCGCGACCCTGATGTCCGGCTCCGGCAGGCCCAGCCGGTGCGCGGCGTGCCCGATCCCGGTCAGCGGGGCCCGCAGGTTCCGCTCGATGTCCACGGCCAGCGCCTTGAGCGGGGAGACGTAAAGCACCCGGCAGCGCAGCTTGGGGTCTGCGGGCGGCGGCTCCGCCGCCAGCTTGTCGATGGCCCACAAGAACGCGGCCAGTGTCTTACCCGAACCGGTCGGCGCGACGACCAGCGTGTCTTCGCCGTTGCCGATCGCCCGCCACGCCCCGGCCTGAGCCGGCGTCGGCTCGGCGAACGACCCGTCGAACCATGCCCGGGTGGCCGGCGAGAACCCGTCAAGCGCCCCATCCCTGGTCATAGGGCTTCCGGTTACGTGACCCCCGGTCGCGGGTGACTCTACTGCCATCCCCCCATAGTGCCCTGCCCCACCGACATTTCCGGCCCTGCCTGTAGTGACCGGGTGTCGTCGATCAGCCCGCCGTCGGTCCGGGCATTCCGGGCCCGCCGGGCGGTTGCTGACCCGATTGCGGTCAAGCTCCATTCGTGCCGTATCGCGC
>JBAUAY010000465.1:0-6371 GCA_049676235.1 Streptosporangiaceae bacterium | reverse complement strand
GGCCTGGGTGTCGAACAGCCGCAGGGTGGCACTGGCCGGCCCGAGTTCCTTGGCCGAGTCGGAGTACCCGAGCATGGCCTCGAGTTCCCCGCCGTTGGCGGCGACCCGCTCGGCGACGTCCGGGAGCGCGAGCATGCCAGTGAGCACGTCCGGCGCGTGAGCCAGGTCGGCCGCGCTTTCGAACAGCGGCACCACGTCGAGGCGGGGGATCGAGCCGCCGTCCATGGCGTACCGGGCCAGCTCGTAGACGGCGGCGATGTCATCGGCCGAACGGGTGAAGCTCACCACGTACCGCCGGCACGCGTCCACCCCGTACCGGTCCTGGACCCAGGCCACGGCGCGGATCGTGGCCAGCACCTCCTCGGTCTGCGCCGACCAGGACCCCTCGGTGCCGGGCTGGCCGGCCGCCCGCAGTTCGGTCAGCGCCCGGGCGTGCACCTCACTGTGCTGCCTGACCTCCAGGCCGGCCAGGTGGAACCCGAACGTCTCGACCTGCCAGATAAGGTGCTGCAGCTCACCGAAGGCCTGCTTGGCCGCCCCGGCCGCGGCCAGTGACTCCTGGACGATGCGCAGGTCGGCGAGATAGGTGGCCGGTCCCGGGTAGGCCAGGTCGGCGTGCCGGACCCGGGTCGCGTTGATCCGCTGCGCCGCGTACAGCAGGTAGGTCCGGTACGGCTCCTGCGGTGACCGGGCGGCGATCTCGGCCAGCAGTTCCGGGTGCGCGGCCGAGGCGGCGGCCAGCGCGCGGCGCAGGCCCGCGCTCGGCGGCGTGGTCGCCTCGTGCAGGGTCAGCGCCCGGCCGATCCTGATCGTGGCGTTTTCCAGCGCGCGCAGGATGTGATCGGCCTGGATCGTCGCGGTCTCGCGGGTAACCTGCGCGGTGACGAACGGGTTGCCGTCCCGGTCCGCACCCACCCAGCTGCCGAACCGGAGGAAGGCATGCACCGGCGGTGCCGCACGCCCGCCGCCCGCCTTGGCCAGCACGGTCGCGGCCAGCGCCCGGTCCAGTTCCCGGTACACGGCGGGAACCACCAGGAACAGGGTCTCGTCGAACGCGGTCATCACCGTGCGGACCTCGTCGATCGGATCCATCGCCTTGACCCGCAGCTGCGATGTCCGCCACAGCAGGTCGACCTGCTCGCACAGCCCGCGCCGCGCCTCGTCGTGGTCGGTCGCCCCGGCCCGCTGGTCATCCAGGCCGTCGAGCAGCCCGCTGATCCGGCGCAGCGCGGCCACCACGGCGCGCCTGCGCGCCTCGGTGGGATGCGCGGTGAGCACCAGGTGCACGCGCAGCCCGGCGAGCAGTTCGGCCAGGTGCCCGGGCCCTCCGTCGTGACCGACTTCGGCCACCGCGGCGGCGAGCGATTCCCGCACCGGGGCCTGCCCGGAATCACGCTCCCGCAGGATGCGGATGCGCTGGTGCTCTTCGGCCAGGTTGACCAGGTGAAAGTAGACGGTGAAGGCGCGGGCCACCTGCTCGGCCCGGTCCAGGCTCCAGGACGCCACCAGCGCCGCGATCTCGTCCCCGACGGGGTCGGCCGACGTCGCGCCGTCAGCCAGGCACTCCTCCCGCTCGCCGCGGCGCGCCTCGATCACGGCCCGCCGCAGCCGCTCCACGTCGGCCAGCAGCTCAGGGCCCTCGGAATCGCGGATGACCTCGCCGAGAATGTCGCCGAGCAGCCGGACGTCGCGCCGCATCGGCTCCGGCAGCGCGGCGCGATCCCTGTCTCTTTCCCTGTTCACGGTCAGAGCTTAATTGCTCGGGCTGACCAGCCCGCTAGCCTGATCCCCATGACGCTCTCGACACATCAGGCCGCCGCCGAGTCAGCCAGCACCGCCGAGCCGGATCCGGATCCGCGCACCACCGCGGGCAAGATCGCCGATCTGGAGCGGCGGCGCGGCGAGGCCGTGCACGCCGGCTCGGAGCAGGCGGTGGCCAAGCAGCACGAGCGAGGCAAGCTGACCGCCCGAGAGCGGATCGAGCTGCTGCTCGACCCGGGCTCGTTCACCGAGTTCGACGAGCTGGCCCGGCATCGCGCCACCGACTTCGGGATCGCCGCCACCCGGCCCTACGGGGACGGCGTGGTCACCGGGTACGGCACCGTGGACGGGCGCCCGGTCTGCGTGTTCAGTCAGGATTTCACCGTGTTCGGCGGCTCGCTGGGCGAGGTCTACGGCGAGAAGATCGTCAAGATCATGGATCACGCGCTGAAGACCGGCTGCCCGATGATCGGGTTCAACGACGGCGGCGGCGCCCGGATCCAGGAAGGGGTGGTGGCGCTCGGCCTGTTCGCCGAGATCTTCTACCGCAACGTGATGGCCTCCGGCGTCATCCCGCAGATCTCGCTGATCATGGGCCCGTGCGCGGGGGGCGCGGTCTACTCCCCGGCCATCACCGACTTCGTTCTCATGGTGGAGGGCACCTCGCATATGTTCATCACCGGCCCCGACGTGATCAAGACGGTGACCGGCGAGGACGTGACGTTCGAGGAGCTCGGCGGCGCGCAGGCGCACGGCGTCAAATCCGGCGTCGCCCACTACCAGGCTAAAGACGAGCGGGACTGCATCGATTTCGCCCGCGACCTGCTGTCCTACCTGCCCTCGAACAACCTGGACGAGCCGCCCAGGCAGCAGGTCCCGGAAGCAGGCCACCTGGGCGAAAGCGACGCGGAGCTCGACACGCTCATCCCCGATTCGCCGAACCAGCCCTACGACATGCACGAGGTGATCACCCACGTGCTCGACGACGGCGAGTTCCTGGAGATACACGCCGGTTTCGCGCCGAACATGGTGGTCGGCTTCGGCCGGGTGGAAGGCTCGCCGGTCGGCGTGGTGGCCAACCAGCCGATGCACCTGGCCGGCTGCCTGGACATCGACGCCTCGGAAAAGGCGGCCCGGTTCGTCAGGACCTGCGACGCGTTCAGCATCCCGATCCTGACCTTCGTCGACGTGCCGGGATTCCTG
The DNA here is from genome assembly GCA_049676235.1 of Streptosporangiaceae bacterium. GTDB lineage: Bacteria > Actinomycetota > Actinomycetes > Streptosporangiales > Streptosporangiaceae > Palsa-504. Next base: position 3,407 of record JBAUAY010000465.1, on the reverse strand, counting down.
CCCGGCGTGAGCCAGGAATGGCGCGGGATCATCCGCCGCGGCGCCAAGCTCATCTACGCCTACGCCGAGGCCACGGTGCCGAAGGTGACGGTGATCACCAGGAAGGCGTACGGCGGCGCCTACGACGTGATGGGCTCAAAGCATCTAGGCGGCGACGTCAACCTGGCCTGGCCGACCGCGCAGATCGCGGTCATGGGCGCGCAGGGGGCGGTGAACATCTTGTACCGCCGCGAACTGGCCGGCGCGCCCGACCCCGACGCGCTGCGCGCCCAGCGGATCACCGAGTATGAGGTCACTCTGGCCAACCCGTACATCGCGGCCGAACGAGGCTACGTCGACGCGATCATCCGCCCGGCAGAAACCAGGCTCGCGGTCACCCGCGCACTGCGGGCCTTGCGTACCAAGCGGCAGATCCTGCCCCCCAAGAAACACGGCAACATACCCCTGTAGACGCCATTGCATGAAGCAATTGCTTACGAGGTGTATTCAGATCGATCCAATATGTCGGTCAAAGTGAGACATCTGTCACGCGCACTTACCTGACTGCCCTAGAGTCGGAGGTGATGACCGAATTCGCTGCCCCGCTTCCCATCCTGGCCCGCTACGCGGTCATGGTGGACGTCGGCTATATCTATGCCGCGGCGGGTGAACTGCTGTTCGGGTCAAGCTCGCGCCGGGATTTCCGGGTCGACGCCGTCCCGCTGATCCAGGTGGTCACCAAGCACGCCGACGAGCTGATCCGCGGCGAGCTGCTCCGCGTCTACTGGTACGACGCCGCCCGCGACCGGGTGCCGACCATCGACCAGCGGGTCATCGCCCAGATGCCCTGGGTCAAGCTCCGGCTCGGCAACCTGAACGCACGCGGGCAGCAGAAGGGCGTAGACGCCCAGATCAGGGCGGACATGGAGGCGCTGGCCCGGCACCGCGCGATCACCGATTCGGTCCTCATCGCGGGCGATGAGGACATGGTGCCCGCGGTCGAGGCAGCCCAGGCGTTCGGGGTGCGGGTCCACCTGTGGGGCATCGAGCCGCCCTACGGCACCAACCAGGCCGAGCGCCTGGTCTGGGAGTCGGACACGGTCGACGTGCTCGAGGGCTCGTTCCTGCGGCCCTACTTCACCAAGAACCCGGTCGCCGTCGAGCCAGCCAGGTCCGACCCGGTCCTGGGATCCTCGCCGGCGGCGCCGACGCCGGCCCAGTTGTTCGGCGAGCGCCACACCCGGGAGCGGCCAATGTCGCGGACCGGCGGGTTCCCGGTCCTGTCCACCAACACCGGCGGCTTCCCGGCCATCAGAGACACCGGCCCGATGCCGCGCCTCGGGCCCGACCGGACGCGGGTCGAGGAAGCGGGCGAGCACGTCGCGCAGAAGTGGATCCTGACCCGCGGCCGGGACAACATCAGGGACCTGCTGCCTGGCCCGATCCTGCCGCCAGTCATCGACAAGGAGCTGCTCGTCGACGCCGAGAAGGAACTCGGCCTGTCGCTGCGCCCCTACCAGGAGGCCCGGGAGTGGCTGCGGGACGCGTTCTGGGAGCGGGTCCACCGGGAGTTCGGCATCAGCCTGGGCAAATCCCGCGGCTGAAGATCTTCATACCGAACGAGGATGGTTACCCGCCCCGCTGACGATGATCAGCCTCTCAGCCAGCCGCTGTTGCGCGTGGTACGCGGTGACGCAACACCGGAGGAAATCGCGACCCTGGTCGCCGTCCTCCTTGCCGCGCGCTCCGCCGATACCGAGGCCCCCAGCCCTTTTCGTTCGGCCCAAAATGCCTGGTGCGACCGGTCGCGCCTGCTGCGGCGCCCGCTGTCGCCCGGCCCCGGCGCCTGGCGCCGTTCGGCCCTGCCGGGTTAGTCGGCTCACGGTATTTGTCTGCAGTTACGGGCGTTATAGCACCCGTAACTGCAGACAAATCGGGATGAGCTATCCGCTGAGGCGCTCCAGGATCAACTCGAGGACGCGGGCGGCGTCCGCTTTGCCGCTGGTCGCCTTCATGACTGCGCCAACCAAGAAGCCGGCTGCCTTGGTCTTGCCGTCGCGGATCTTGGCCACCACGTCGGGGTTGGCCGCGATGGCTTCGTCGATCGCCGTGGTGAGCGCGCCTTCGTCGCTGACCACGGCTAGGCCGCGAGCCGCTACCACCTCGTCGGGGCTGCCTTCGCCGGCCAGCACGCCATCGATCGCTTGACGTGCGAGCCCGTCGTTGAGCGTGCCTGCCGCGACAAGCTCTGCGATTCGAGCGACCTGAGCAGGAGTGATGGCCAGGCTAGCTAGCTCTATGTCGGCCTCGTGGGCCCGGCGGGCTAGTTCGCCGAGCCACCACTTGCGCGCGTCGGCGGCCGACGCGCCGACCGCGACCGTCTGTGCCACCAGGTCGAGCGCCCCGGCGTTGGACAGCGCGGCCATGTCAAGATCGGACAGGCCCCATTCTTTCTGCAGGCGCGCACGGCGAGCAGAGGGCACCTCGGGCAGCGCGGCCCGGATCTGCTCCACCCATTCGACCGGCGGGGCGACCGGCACCAGGTCGGGCTCCGGAAAGTACCGGTAGTCCTGGGCTTCTTCCTTGGACCGCCCGGGGGTCGTGGTGCCGGTGTCCTCGTGGAAGTGCCTGGTCTCCTGGATGACCCGGCCGCCGGCGTCGAGCACGGCGGCCTGCCGCTCGATCTCGAACCGGACCGCGCGCTCCACCGAACGCAGCGAGTTGACGTTCTTGGTCTCCGTGCGCGTCCCCCAGCGGCCGGACCCGCGCGGCGCCAGCGAGGTGTTCACGTCGCAGCGCAGCGAGCCCTCTTCCATCCGCACGTCGGAAACGGCCAGGGATCGGAGCAGATCCCGCAGCTCGGTGACGTAGACGCGGGCGGCGACGGGCGCGTCGGCGTCCGTCCCCTCGATCGGCTTGGTCACGATCTCGACCAGCGGGATGCCGGCCCGGTTGTAGTCGACGAGCGAGTACTCGGCGCCGTGGATCCGGCCAGTGGCCCCGCCCACGTGCAGCGACTTACCGGTGTCCTCCTCCAGGTGCACCCGCTCGATGCCGACCCGCACGGTTCTTGTGCTACCGCGCTCCGCTCCGGTCCCGCCTGATTCTGACCCTCCGTGACCGATTGTGTCCAGCCGGACGTCCAGGTATCCGTCGGTGCACAGCGGCTCGTCGTACTGGGAGATCTGGAAGTTCTTCGGCATGTCCGGGTAGAAGTAGTTCTTCCGCGCGAACCGGCACCAGGTCGCGATCGAGCAGTTCAGGGCCAGGCCGATCCGGATCGTGTACTCGATCGCCATCCGGTTCACCACCGGCAGCGAGCCGGGCAGGCCCAGGCAGACCGGGCAGACCTGGCTGTTCGGCTCGGCCCCGAAGATGGTCGTGCAGCCGCAGAACATCTTGGTCCTGGTGCCCAGCTCCACGTGGGT
>JBAUAY010000464.1:0-3132 GCA_049676235.1 Streptosporangiaceae bacterium | reverse complement strand
CGCCTGACCTGGTGCCGGCGGACCCCGCGGAGCAGTAGCGCCGCGTTGTCGCCCGCCTCGGCGCGCTCCATCGTCTTGCCGAACGTCTCGACGCCCGTCACGACGGAGGCCACCGCGGCGCCGAGCCCGATGACCTCGACCGCGTCGCCGGACCGCACCTGGCCACGCTCGACCGCACCGGTCACCACGGTGCCGCGCCCGGTGATGGTCAGCACGTTCTCCACCGGCATGAGAAACGGCGCGCTGACGTAGCGCTCCGGCACCGGCAGGTACGCGTCGACCGCGTCCAGCAGCGCGCCGACCGAGGCGACCCAGCGCGGCTGGCCGGCCAGGGCGCCCAGCGCGGAGACCCGGACGACCGGGACCCGCTCGCCCGGGTAGCCGTACCGGGAGAGCAGCTCGCGCACCTCGAGCTCGACGAGCTCGGCCAGCTCGTCGTCGGCCACGTCGGCCTTGCTCAGCGCGACGACGATGTGCCGGACCCCGATCTGCCTGGCCAGGAGCACGTGCTCACGGGTCTGCGGCATGACGCCGTCGTGCGCGGACACGACCAGGATGGCCCCGTCGACCTGAGCCGCGCCGGTGATCATGTTCTTCACGTAGCCGGCGTGACCGGGCATGTCCACGTGCGCGTAATGCCTGGTCGCGGTCTCGTACTCGACGTGTGCAATGTTGATCGTGATGCCGCGGGCGGTCTCTTCCGGCGCTCGGTCGATGCGGTCGGACGGCACGTAGGACGCCATCCCGCGCTCGGCGAGCACCTTGGTGATGGCCGCCGTGAGCGTGGTTTTGCCGTGGTCGACGTGACCCATGGTGCCGATGTTCAGGTGCGGCTTGGTCCGCTGGTAGGTCTGCCTGGTCATGTTCCTTCTCCCGGTTAGGCAGTGGCGCGGAGACCCGCGGGGATGCCAACCCTCCCCCGTCGGGTCTCCCGGCCTGGCCGGGGAAGGGTCAGCCTCGCTCGCCGCCAGGCAGGGCCTGAGCCTGGGCAGCCGACAGCGCGCCCGCAGCCGCGGGCGTAAGGCTGACGACCAACCGGAACATGTCTTAAGGATGAGCCCGGTGCCGCCCGGGCGCGACCGGTTTTTCGCCCGGCACCATGATCATGGCCAGAAATGGGCGTTATTTGCCCCGAACTGGCCACGATCATGAAAGAGCCGCACGCGGAAGGCCTACTTGACGTAGGCGATGGGCATGACCGCGGGGGCTTGGGGAAGGGGCTCGGACTTGTACTGGGCGCGGATGCCGTCGATGTAACGGCGGCAGCGCTCGGTGAGGCCCTCAGCGGTCTGCATGCGGCCCTTGGTCACCAGGATGCCCAGGTCGGCGCCGTGGAACTTGAAGTCGCCCGGGCCGTACACGCGCATGAAGAAGGCTTCGTCCTCGGTGGTGATCTCGTGCCAGTCGTTGGTGACGTGCTCGAAGGTCAGCGCGCCGCTGTCGGCCAGGCGCCAGGCGCCGGTGCGGGGGGCGGCCAGGATGCGCTCCACCTCGTCACCGGGCTCCTTCATGATCAGCTGCGACCAGACGTCCACCGCGGCCAGCGCGCGCCAGCGGTCGTTGATCTCCTCCACGTCGACCGTGTAGTCCACATCCATGAACTCGAGCAGGTGGAACAGGAACAGCGGCACGTCGGCGTAGGCGCCGGCCGTGACGTTGGTCATCGAGGAGGCCCCCGATATCCGGGGGTTCAGCTCACCCAGGTAGACCGCGCTGGTGTCGAGGTCCATCAGCACGTCGACCTCGAAGAAGCCCTTGTAGCCTTCCTGGGCGAGCCGGTCGCCCAGCTTGCGGACGTGGCTGATCGCGATCGTGCGCTCGGCTTCGGACAGCGCCTCGGGGAACACGTCGTTGCCGCACCAGCCGCCCTTGTACGGGGTGAGCTCGGGGTAGCCGGTCAGGTCGGTCATGAACGGGCCGACGATGGTGCCGTGCCTGGTGATGCACGCCTCCACCGCCGCGGCCTGGTTGTTGATGCGCTTCATCACCTTGAGCTGCTGGCCGACGATGTCCGCGGCGTAGGAGTCCCAGTTCTGTTTGGCGGCGATGAAGAAGGTCGTCTTGCCCGAGTCTCCGTAGGGCGTCTGCACGACCAGGTCGTCGCCGAGACCGGCCGACGCCGCGAGCGCGGAGAGCGCGTCGTAGCTGTCCGCCAGGCCGAGCACGTTCGGGACCGACGGCGCGCCCGCCTCGTTGCCCAGCTGGGTGGTGACGATCTTGGAGTCCAGCCTGCGCCGCAGCGAATCCGGCGGCAGGATCAGCGTGTAGCCCTGTTCCCGGCAGATCTCCTCGGTCTCTTCGTCGAAGAACACCATCGCGACCATCGGCGTCCCGCCCCGCTGGCGCAGGTATTCGCGGACCTCGGCGTCACGCAGCAGGTAGTTATTGATCTCCTCGCTTGAGGAGAACTCGATGTACGGGCGGTTCTCCGGGGTGAACACCCGGGGGTGCTGGCCATCCCAGGAGTCGTAGTAGGCGATGTACTGGAAGTTGCGGACCCATCGGTCGATGCCGAGCAGGTTGAACGCCGTCGGGCCGACGAAGTAGATCGGCTGGGAGTTGGTCCGGAAGAATGTGCGGATCTCGGCGATGCCGTCGAGGTGGCGGCGGGATCCGGTGGAGCTTGCTGAACCTGGCGTAGCAGTCACGAGGCCTCCTGTCAGCAGAGATCCGCTCGCCCACGGATCACGGCATCGAACGAATACCGCCAGGCTAAGCCCCGGTCGGGCTGCCGTCGAGAAGGGAGCGTGCCCGGTGGTTCAGACCGCGGTGCTGGCTCAGACCACGGTGGGGCGGCGCGGCGGGGACGTGTCGCCGCTGCGGCTAAGGCCGGAGACCACGCCGGCCAGGCGGCGCCGGCCGGGATCCCGGCCGGCCAGGAACCCGCCCACGGCGTCGAAGGCACGCAGCGTGTCCTCGAGGTAGGCCGGGTTCTGCGCCTCCGGCCAGGTGGAGAACTTCACGCAGACCGTGTTGGTGCGCCGGCTGACGTGCAGCATCTGGCCGTGGATGCCCAGGCACAGGAGAACGTCGCCGTGGTCGCCCGGGCGGAACCAGAATTGGTGCCGGTACCACCCGCCGGGAAACGCCCACTCGGCGGGCGACGCGGCGAACACGCTCCGGGCATCGGCG
>JBAUAY010000463.1:0-1938 GCA_049676235.1 Streptosporangiaceae bacterium | reverse complement strand
GCGGACAGGTCGAGGATGACCCGGTCGCTGGTGGCGGCGGCTTCCGTTAGGTAGTCGTCGAACCGCTGGCTGGATACGACGTCAAGCTCGCCCCGGATGCTCGCGACCACGCTGGCACCGTGAGGTTTCATCGAGAAGCTGAGCTCTGCCAATCCGGACCCCCGCGTGGGCGTGAACGGTCACCCAGATCGTATGCCCGATCAGCCGGATCAGGCTGCTATAAGCGGGGACCTCGGAACGCGATGCCAGATGTACTGTTGGGCGGTACATGAGCAACCGGCCACCGGATGTATTGGAATACGAACCCATGGATGTTGATAGCAGCCAAGGCCGGATGGCCGGGTACATGCGCGATCATCAGGACAAGATCGTCAGCCGCTGGACGGAGCTGGTGGTGGCGAGCGTCCGCGGCCGTAGCTCGGCCGTCGAGGTGCGGCGTGAACTCGAGGACCTCTTCCCTCTGACGATCAGGGCGATGTCTGGTGCGGACGAGCAGGCGTCCGGCGAGCTCCGGGCCGCCCTGACCGAGCTATCCCGGTCCCGCGCGCGCAACGGGTTCACGCCCAGCGAGACGGCGCTGGCCGTGTTCTCGCTCAAGGACGCCGTCTACGAACTGGTCGCGGACACAGCCGAGCTGACACCCGATTACCTCGCGTTTTCTCGCCTGGTGGACGGTCTCGGCCTGCACACCTTTGAGACCTACGCGGCGGCCAGGGAGCAGATCATCGCGGACCAGGCGCTGTCCATGCTGGAGCTGTCCACGCCGGTGGTCCGGCTGTGGGATGGCATCATCGCGGTGCCGCTCGTCGGCACGCTCGATTCCGCGCGCACCCAGGTGGTGATGGAGAAGCTGCTTGAGACCTTGGTCGCGACAGGGGCTGATCACGCGGTGCTCGACATCACCGGCGTGCCGACGGTGGACACCGAGGTGGCCCAGCACCTGCTCAAGACGGTCAACGCGGCGCGCCTGCTCGGGGCCGAGTGCATCGTCAGCGGCATCCGGCCGCAGGTCGCGCAGACGATCGTGTCCCTGGGCATCGAGTTCGGTGACATCGCCACCAAGGCGACGCTCGCCGACGCGCTGGCGTACGCGCTGAACCGCACCGGGCAGAAGGTCACCAAGATGGGGCAGGCCTGATGGAGCGCGTGCCGATCCTCAAGATCGGGCAGACGCTGTTCGTCTCCATCCAGATCGACCTGCAAGACGAGAGCGTCATGCGGCTGCAGGAAGACCTGGCGGAAGAACTGGGCGCCACCGGCGCGCACGGCGTGATCATCGACATCACCGCGGTCGAGATCGTCGACTCCTTCATCGGCCGGATGCTGGCCACGATCGGGTCCATATCCCGGCTGTTCGACGCCGAGACGGTCCTGGTCGGGATGCGGCCGGCGGTCGCGATTACCCTCACCGAGCTGGGGCTATCCCTCAAGGGCGTGCGCACCGCGCTGAACGCGGAGAAGGGCCTAGCGCTCTTGAACAGAAGCACTTGATGGATGAGCTGCCCATCCGGTCGGGAGACGACGTCGTCCGCGTTCGGCAGCAGGTCCGGGTCGTAGCCGCGAAAACCGGTCTATCCCTGGTGGATCAGACCAAGGTGGTGACCGCGGCCAGCGAGCTCGCCCGCAACGCCCTGGTCCACGGGGGCGGCGGCACGGCCAGCGTCGAGGTCGTCACGTCCAGCCACGGCAGAAGCGGCATCAAGATCGGCTTCTCCGACGACGGCCCCGGCATTCCCGATATCGACCTGGCCCTGACGGACGGCTGGACCACTGGCCAGGGACTTGGCCTCGGCTTGTCCGGGGCCCGGCGGCTGGTCGATGAATTCGAGCTGACCTCCAAGGCGGACGGCGGCACCAGCGTCGTGGTTGTCAAGTGGTCCCGCTGAACTGGCCGCTGAGGGCCCCGTCGCCCCAGGACATGCGATGGCTCCGGGTCGA
>JBAUAY010000462.1:0-5790 GCA_049676235.1 Streptosporangiaceae bacterium | reverse complement strand
GAAGAGACCACTTACCCGGTAGCTGAGCCGCCTTTAGGTACGGCGCTTCGCTGCCGCGATCGCGGCGCGGTACCCGGACCGGGTCGACGCGCTGGTGCTCTACGGGATGTGCGCCAGCGGCAGCGATCTGGCGCCTGCCGAGGTCCGGGACTCGGTCGTGGCGTTGGTGCGGGCCCATTGGGGCCTGGGGCTGAAGGCGCTGGCTGGGGCCTTTGTCACCGATCCCACCGCCGAGGAGCTGGAGGGATTCACCCGGTTCCAGCGGGCCAGCGCCTCGGCCGCCGTGGCGGCTGAGATGCTGGAGGTCTACTACCACACCGACATCAGGGCGCTGCTGCCGGCGATCCGGGCGCGCACGGCGGTGCTGCACCGCGAGGCGGACAAGGGCACCAAGTTCGAGCTGGGGCGGGAGGTCGCCGCGCTGATCCCGGGGGCGACGCTGATCCCGCTGCCGGGTTCGAGCCACCTGTTCTACCACGGCGACTGGCCGGTGGTCCTGGATGCGTTGCTCGGCTTCTTGGGCGAACCTGCGAGCGCGGGGCCGCGGCTGACCGGCCGTGAGCTCGAGGTCGCCGCGCTGGTCGCCGAGGGGCTGACTAACCAGGCCATCGCCCGGCGGCTGTCGGTCGCGCCGCGGACCGCCGAGGCGCACGTGGAGAACATCCGGCGCAAGCTGCAGGTGCGCTCGCGGGCTCAGATCGCGGCGTGGGTGACCGAGCACCGGCTCCGCACCTGAGCGGCTCCGTAATTCACCCGACGCATTTAGGGGGGACGGCCGCCCCGGCCGGGGGGAACGGGGAAATTGCCGGTAGTTCACCCGATAGCCGCCCCAGGCCGGGCGGTCTTAGCGTCGAGGTATGACACACGCCACCAGGCCGGCCCGCCCTCTGGCGGCCGCCGAGCGCCCGCAGCCGGCCACGATGCCCGCGCTGACTATCCCGTCCCGCTTCTGCGGCCCCCCGGGCAGCGGCAACGGCGGCTACGTCTGCGGACGCATCGCCGCGTACCTCGATGGCCAGGTGACAGTCACGCTGCGCCGGCCACCTCCGCTGGCCACGCCCCTGGCGGTGGAACGGGGGGGCGACAGCTCGGTCCGCATCCACCACGGCCGCACCCTGATAGCCGAGGCCGCCTCCTCGCCGGGCAGCCCGGCGCTGGAGATACCGGGCCCGGTTTCAATGGCGGAAGCTCGCATGGCGGCCGGCCGCGCGCGCTACTACTCCGATCCGTTCTTCCCTGACTGCTTTGTCTGCGGGCCGGGCCGCCAGCTAGGGGACGGGCTGCGGATCTTCCCCGGGCCTGTGGCTGGCAGGCCGTTGTGGGCGGCGCCCTGGGCACCGGATCCCTCGGTCGCCGACGCCAGCGGAAGGGTCCGGCCGGAGGTGGTCTGGGCGGCGCTGGATTGTCCCAGCGGGATCGCCGCCGCTGAGGCCGCCGGCCTGGCTCAGGACACCGCGATCCTGCTCGGCCGGATGACGGCCAGCCTGGCGGTGCTGCCGGCGGCCGGCGGCCAGTACCGGGTGATCGCCTGGCCGGGCGAGCGTGACGGCCGCAAGCTCACCGCCGGGTCGGCGCTGCTCGGGCCTGGCGGCCAGGTGCTCGCCGCGGCCAGGACCGTGTGGCTGACCGTGCCGCGCCCGGTTCTGGCGCTGGCCGCTGAGGGAGCGTCGTGACCTCGCGACGGCGCGGCGTCGGGCTCACGCCGATGGAGACCCGGCGGGATGTCATTGTCCGGACCGCGGTGCTCGCCGATGAGCTGGGGTATGAGATCTTCGCGGTGCCCGAGGGCTGGGGACTGGACTCGACCCCGGTGCTGACTGAGATCGCGCTGCGCACGGCCAGGATCCACCTCGCCTCTGGCGTCCTGTCGGTCTGGGGACGCACCCCGGCCACGCTAGCGATGACCGCCGCCACCTTGTACCAGGTCTGCGGCGGGCGTTACCTGCTGGGCCTGGGCACCAGCACCAAAGCGCTGGCGGAGGGGTTCCACGACACCGCATTCGAGCACCCGGCCGCCAAGCTGCGCGACGCCGTGACCAAGGTCCGTGCGCTGCTGGCCGGGCAGGCCGCCCAGCTCGACCAGGTCCCGGTCGCGCGCCCGCTGCGCCTGGGCCAGCCGCCCGCCCCCGACCTGCCCATCTGGGTCGCCGCGCTGGGCCATCACACCATCCGGGTGGCCGCCGAGCTCGGTGACGGCTGGATCCCCGCGCTGGTGGCCCGGGACCGCCTCCCCGGCTGGACGGCCCAGCTCACGCAACTGCGCGACGCCACCGCCCCGCACGCGCGACCCCTCACCGTCGCGGCTGGGCCGATCACCGTCGCTGATGAGAACGCCGGCGCGGCCCACGACATCGCCGCAGCCTGCACCGCCTGGTACCTGAGCGCCATGGGCGAGGTCTACGCCCGGTCCGTGTCCGGCCAGGGCTATGCCGCCGAGGTCCAGGCGATCATCGCCGCGAACCCGCGTCCCAGCCCGCGAGGAGGGACCATCCCACCCAGCGCCCAGGTCATCCTCGACCAGCTCGCCGCCTACGGAACCTACGATCAGGTCCGCGAGCAACTCCAGCCCTGGGACCACGCCGCCGACATCGTCACCATCCTGCTGCCACCAGGCATGCCCTGGCCCACCATCGAAGCGACCCTCCTGGCCGCAGCACCAAGCGCCCGGCCGGTGCGCCCCAGGAGCCTGTCCGCCGCCGCAGCCGGTCAGGCCACTCCCCAGGTGCCGGCCCACCATCTTTAGGTAGCGCGGCGCGCAGGACAATGCTCAGCAACTAAAGATCTGCGTCCTCTTCTCCGTCCGCCCCATACACGCTGTCCGACGTGCCGAATTGCAGGGCCCTCCAGAGATGTGTGGCCGAACTGCTGTCACTCTCGCTGATCGTCCTCGTGATGGCCGCATTATGTGCAAGGAAGCTCTACAAGCGCTATGCGCATCGAACGGACGGCGCACCCGGTTTCGATAGGTCGCGTTTCCGCAGGTCAGAGACACTGTGTGGTCAGGGACAGGATCGAACTGTCGACCTTCCGCTTTTCAGGTCAACCGCGCTAAACGCTGTGCAGACCTGCAAAAACGGACGTCACTGACGAGCGGAACCGCGCTAGGCGGAAGGTGCAGCGTCAACGCTAACAGGGGTCAGTACGCTCCGTCCACCAGGCAGGACAACACCCCCGCCCAGGACCATCGCGACCGTCGTCGACATGATCATGGCCGCCACCCAGTCGGCGCGCGACGGTGGCCTGTGAGATCTGTTCCCCCACCTCGGGCTACCCGCCATTCCCGCAAGCCAGCGACTCTGCGGGAGCAACGGCACGCGCGTAGCCGCCGTTACATGGATGTTGTTTTGTTGAGGGAGGTGTGTCAAGTGTCGCTGGTGCCGGGCGGCGGTCCTTCGTCTCCGTCGAGCAGGAACTGGAAGCGTGCGGTGTCGCGGTCGTCGTGGAACTTCGGCAGCGGCTCGGGGTTTTTCGGGGATGTCGCCGCCCAAGACCGGGTTGCGGGGCGGGGCGTCCGGCCAGTCCCACTCAATGAGCCGCTCCAAGAAGGCGCGCAGGGTCTGCAGCCGCTGCCGGTGGGTGTTAGCCGACAGGGCGCCCTTGACACCAGGCGAACCGGACGGCCAGACTTCGTAGTCCTCGATGTCGTCGCGGCTGATACCCGCGACGCGGCGAATGCTTGTGCTGCTGATAGAAGTCCGGCCGCCGCGACTCCGCAGCGCCGATGCGTACCATTCACGGACCACAGCGGGGGTCAGCGCCCGCAATGGGACATCCTCCGAGGTGGCCCAAGTGCAGCCGCAGGTTCCGCTCGCGGACCGGCGCAAAACGGCGTGTGTACGCGGGCCGGGCCAGGCTAGAGTTGCTTGCGGGCGGTGAGTAGCAGGTATTCCCAGTCCATGACGGTAGGCCCGGTGCCGTTGTCGTGGCGACGGGCGAGGTCGGCGAGGTCATGGTCGAGCGCGGCGGTCCGCTGCGCGTCGTCGGCTATGCCGCGGTAGGCGGCTATGGTCGGCCCGTAGCAGGCCTTGAAGTAGTCGCGGAAGTCCTCCGGGCTGGTGAACTTGTCCACGCGGACTGTTTCGCGGCGGGCGGTGATGCCGGTCACCCGGTCGCCGAACAGCGAGCGGACGTGGTCCTCGCGGCCCCACAGCGGAGGTGGCTGGGCGCCAGGCGGAGGCGGCGGGGCGTAGGGTTTCATGGTGGCGAACATCTGGCCGATGAAGCCTTCGGGGGTCCAGCTGAGCAGGCCGATGGTGCCGCCCGGGCGGCAGACCCGGACCAGTTCGTCGGCGCTGGCCTGGTGATGCGGGGCGAACATGATGCCGAGGCATGACATCACGGTGTCGAACTCGCCATCGGCGAAGGGGAGCGCCTCAGCGTCGGCGTGCCGCCAGTCCAGTTCCGCGCCTTGCTGCCCGGCTCGCTGCTTTCCGGCGGCCAGAAGTTCGGGGGTCAGGTCGCAGGCCACCACGCTGGCTCCGGCCAGAGTCGCGGGGATAGCGGCATTGCCGGATCCTGCGGCTATGTCCAGCACCCGGTCTCCAGGCCGTACAACGCATGCCTGGATCAGGACCTGGCCCAGGTCAGAAATGATGTGGTCGGCCAGGGCGGGGTAGTCGCCGAGTGCCCACATGGCGCGGTGCTTGGCCTTCAGGGCGCGGTCGGCCTCGGCTGGATTGGTTGCTGTGGTCATGATGGTGCCCCTCCCGTGGAGTTCTGCGTGACGGCACCGGCGTTGGCGCCGCCATGGAACCGACGGTAGGAAAATACGGGTTGCCCAGCTAGTACACGATCTGTACTAGGACTGGCGGCTGCGGGACGGCCAGGATTAATGTGCAGGACATGGGGTCCTCTTATCGCCAGTTCTGCCCCGTGGCCAAGGCCATGGAGCTGTTGGATGAGCGGTGGACGCTGCTCATCGTCCGGGAGCTGGTGACCGGCAGCCAGCACTTCAACGAGCTGCGCCGGGGCGTGCCGCGGATGTCCCCTACACTGCTGTCCAAGCGGTTGGGCCAGCTTGTCCGCGCGGGCGTCGTGGAACGGCAAGACGACACCGGTGAGGTGCGCTACGTCTTGACCCCGGCGGGGCGTGAGCTACAGCCGGTGATCGAGGCCCTGGGCATCTGGGGCATCCGCTGGATCGGCGAGATCGGCGACGAGGACCTGGATCCCAAGCTGCTGCTGTGGGACATGCACCGCAACATCGACCATGGCGTCCTCCCGGCCGGCCGGACCGTCGCGCAGTTCACGTTTCCCGACGTCCCTGCCAGTTCCCGCCACTGGTGGCTGGTCATCACCAAAAGCGATGCCGACGTGTGCGACGCTGACCCCGGTTATCCCGTCGCCGTCGCTGTGACTGCCAGCCTGCGGAGCATGACCGAGGTCTGGCGCGGCGACCTCAGTTGGGCTGAGGCCCTGGGCTCGGGCGCGGTCACGATTCAGGGCCCCGAAAGAATGCGCCGCGCTTTGCCCCGGTGGTTCACGCTGTCAGCATTCGCCCCGGTATCCCGACCAGTACTGTGAGAGACCTTTCTACGGCGGCCGGTGAGGCCGCGAGTTGAGGGATGGGTCGGCCAAAGTGGGCATCAGCCACCAGCTCGGCATGATTCCGTAACATACGGAATGATGTTCAGTGAAGGGATCGGCGAGCAGCCTTCCGGAGAGGTCTGGCCGACCTGCGGTCACTCTAGCTATCGTCCTTGTGATGGCCGCACGATGAAAGGAAGCTCGATAAGCGCTGTACACTTCCAGCGTTCGGCGCACCCCTCGTTCCGCCCAGGAGTTTCCGCT
>JBAUAY010000461.1:0-11951 GCA_049676235.1 Streptosporangiaceae bacterium | reverse complement strand
AGGCTGGTTTTCCTGCCGGGCGAGCGTGGTGGCTACCTCGGTCTCAACACTGTGCTTGGGAACCGTCGGCGTGTCGCCGATGCTGACATGGGCGCTACAGCCAGCGATGAGCCAGCCTCCGGCTGCCGCCGTCACGATGAAGGCCAGTACGTGCCCTCTACCTTTAAGCATGCGATTACCCGCCGGTTAAGCATGCGATTACCCCCAGGCGGATCGTGCCCGCCTACCAGGTACTCAATACATGGCTCACCGTGCTCGTCAAGGGCGACTGACCTGCGCCACCTGCTGCCGGCGAAGCATGGGCCACGCAACAGACCAGTGGCTGGTACTTTCGCGAGGCTCGGCGTAACGCTGGCCGGGATGCAGGGAAGAGGCGGTCCAGGTTGTAGTCGATGACGGCCTGGGCCTGCCCGGACGAGGACTGGCCGGCGAGGACGCTCTGGCCCAGGCCCGCGGACATGGCAAGCAGGCTGACGGCCTCCAGGTCCGGGTCCAGGTGGGCGGGCGTGTCGCCGGCGGCCTTGGCCGCTCGCAGCTGGGCGGCGACCACGTCGATCACCGCGGCCGAATTTCTGACCAGGGGGGCAATCGCCAGCGCCGGATCGGTCAGCGACAACGCGAAGTAGGCCGTGTAGAGGACGGTGAAGGTGCGCCGCTCGTCGTCGGCGGGCAGCGCCTGGGTCAAGATGGCGGCGATGACGTCGCGCGGGTTAACCGGGCTTTCTGTCTCCTTGATCCGGTTAATCCGCGCCAGGGCCCGCTCGGCGAACTGGGCTGCCAGGTGCTGCATGGCGGCCAGCAGGAGCTCTTCCTTGGTGCCGAAGTAGTACTGGACCAGCCGCAGGGACACGCCGGCTTCGGCCGCGACCTCGCGCATCCCGGTGGCGTGCAGCCCGCGCGTGGCGGCCGTCCGCAGCAGCGCGTCCGCGATCTGCCGCCGCCGTTCCTCGTGATCGACCCGCTTCGGCACCCGCCCACCGTACCCCTCGCTGCCGGGCCGAACGCTTTAATGATACGGTGGTATCATAAAAGATGGCAGACTCAGCGGCGAGGAGGCGGGACATGCTGGCACCTAAGGCCGAAGTGGGATCGTGGGTAAGCGAAGCGGCGCGGGAGAAGTTCATGGCCGCGTACGAGCGGGCGTTTGCGCTCTGGCCGCAGGCCCTCGAGGAATTTGATATCGAGACCGCGACCGCGACCACGCGGGTGCACGCCTACCGGCCGCATCCCTGCGGGAAGCCGGTCGTGCTGCTCACTGGGGCCGGGTTCAACGCCTCGGGCTGGTACCCTCACGTCGCCGCGCTCGCTGAGCACCACCCGGTATACGGGATCGACATGCCCGGCGACCCCAACCCCAGCGTCGCGCGCGCCCCGCTCACTCCTCCGGCGTCCTGCGCGGCGTGGCTTGACGAACTGCTCGGCCGGCTCAGCGACCGCCCGGCGCACCTGGTCGGCTTGTCCTACGGCGGCTGGGTCGCGGTCAACCAGGCGCTCCGCGCGCCCGCGCGGGTCGCCTCCATCACGCTGCTCGACCCGGCCGGGTTCACCAGGCTCGACGCCCGCTTCTGGTGGTGGTTCTGGATCAGCGGCCTAGCCAGCCTGACCCCGATGCCGCTGCGCCGCCGCCTCGCCCGGTGGCTGGACAGTCCGGTCATGCTGGAGCGCGAGCTGATGACGGTCATGTGGGCAGGCAGCCGCGGCTACCGGATGGAGCCCAAGTTCCCCGGCATCCTCACCGACGACGAACTCCGTGCGATCGACGTGCCGGTCCTGCTGATCACCGGTGCGCGCAGCGCCATGCTCACCCCGGCGGAGGCTCACGCCCGGGGAAGCCTCATGCCGCACGCGGAGGTCGCAATCGTCCCCGGCAGCCACGGCGGCTTCAACCGGATCGATGAACTGAACGACCGAATCGCCGCCTTCATCGAAGCCCAGACCACTGACAACTAAACGGTAGGATCGACATCTTCACAAAACCCCACGAACGGTGCTCGCGGCTATGCCTGATGGTCCGAGCTTTTCAGATCTCTACAAGATTCACGAGATCGTCGAGCAGTCCGGACATGGTAAGTCGGCAATGGGATCTGCTGGTATATCTAAGGCAGCCATGAGCCGCTTCACTCGGACCGCCAAGCGGCCAGCGGGTCTGAAACTCGGCACGCGCGATCATGGAACAGCCACCTAAAGACCGACCACAGTATTCCACCAGCTCGGAGACTATTTTCCCTGTCCGTGAGTGCCCCCTACAGACCGTCTCAGACCGTACCATTGGGCACGCAACGGGCACGCTGACCGTGGCCTCTTCGTCCCAAGCAAGTCCTGGTCACAGTTGAATTACGACAGCTCACGTTATGCCCGCAAGCAGCGGAAGGCCATGCCAGCCTGGCAGCCATGTCAACCCTCCCGGCGATCTGCCAGACCTGCGGGACCATTTTCCTCTCTGGTTGCTCGTTCGAGAACTCGACCAACATCACCCTGAGCGGAAATCTGTCTGACCCCTGCCCGCAATGCGGGCGGATGGGCCGCATACCCGATGGCCTGTTCAACTTTATCGGGGAGGCGGCGGAGGCCATCGAGTCCTCAGATATCACCACGAGCCGCCTCCAGGAGCTGATTGACCTCGTTCATGGGCTGGCCACCGACTCGTCCATGACGCCGGAGCGGGTGGCGGATGCGGTCGCGGAGACGGCCCCCAGCCTGGGCATGCTGTTGAAGAAATACCTAGCACCGCAGTCCGCAGCCGACTTTTACGCGATGCTGGCTGCGCTGATCGGGTTGCTGGCCTTGCTACTGGCGATGATGGCCCAGGGTCAGCCTGCAACGCCCCAGACGACCGAAACCATCATCAACCAAGTGATCAACCTCTGCGTGAATAACCCGCCGTTGCCACCGATCGAGCAGCACCCGTAAAAGCTATGTACCGGGCTGGGCGTTCTCCGATACCTGACAGTTCGACTCGGCCCAGCGTGACGTTAGTGTGGGTCACTGGCCTCAACCCGCCAGTCCGAAGTTCACGACGCGGTGCGCTGTCGTGTCTGGTCAGAGCAGCGCAGGATGCAAGATTCGAACTCGTAAGGATTGCCCGGACACGCTTTCCAGGTCGGCGCGGCTGGGTCCGAGCGTAGGTCATGACGGCCCGTGACGTCGGCTACCCGTCCTCAGCGGTGCGCCGAACGGTTCCGGACGTAGCCGAATGAGACCAGGGCCTGACCAGCCCGCTGATATTTGACGATGGCAGGCAGACTGTCTCGCCGGGCGCGAAGGATCCCGGGGCCAGCATGAGAGCGTGCTCCTATCACGCCAGCCCCGGGGGTTGTAAGGCTAGCGCCCTGTGTATAAATCTGTGGATGATTTGCGCAAATACGCTGGTCAGTCGTTGTGTGTCTGTGGACGAACGGGGCTGTGGAAAAGTGGATAACCGATGAACGCCCGCCGCTACCCAGGCCGCGGGCCTTCCGCTGTTCACATGCGGAGCGAGTTATCCACAGTGCAGTCTGTGAGTCTTGTTCTTCCGGCGACAGGCGTGCCCCTTTGACCGTCTGCTTTCAGGTGTAGCGGATGTTCAGCTCGGGGCTGGATGTGCGAGAGCACATGGCTGTTTACGGTGAGGCGGCGGGTTCAGGGGGAGTCCATCATTATCCGCCTGGGCGGGGCGCACGGCGCGCGGGCGCCGCGCCCTTCCGGGCCGCTCGCGTTGCTGTCCTTATCTGCGGTATTCGTTCCGCTGACTCCGATCGCGGCGTCCACCCGGAACGAACAGGATCTGCTGTCCGCGGGGACCCGGGCCGGTCCGCTCCTTTTCAAGCGCGTTAGCGTGACACCATGACCCTGGGCGCCTATTTCGCCGCCGCCGCCGAGCACCAGCAACTGGCCTGGATGGGCGGCTCGACCCTGGAAGTCCTGGTCGACTCTGCCGTCAGCAACGGCCAGGTACTGATCATGCGAAGCAACACCACGCGGGGCAGCGGAGTTCCGGTCCACGTCCACCAGCGAGAGGACGAGATCTTCCTGCTGCTCAACGGCGCTTTGACGGTCTGGGCCGGTGACCAGCGACGGGAACTCTCAGGCGGCGGCGTGGCCTTCCTGCCCAGGGGCGTTCCCCATACCTACCTGGTCACCTCCGACATCGCCACCATCCTGGAGGTAATCGCTCCTGGCGGCCTGGAGCAAGCCTTCCGGGAAGCAGGGTGGGATCTGCGGAACCCACCGCCGGACCACTGGGCCTGCACGCCCGACGCCGTAGCCACCGCCATGGCCAAGGTAGGTTGCACGATCCTGGGACCCCCGCCCAGCAGCCCCGGTGATAATCCCATCGCCCTCCACAGCCAGCCATGATCATGCCCGGCCTCCTGTGCCGCTGCCCTGGCCGCCAGCGATCCGCCGTCTGTCACGTCAGTGACAGTACCCACACGCTTTCCAAGTTTGTAGGTCCGTGTTCACCGCAGGTCGTCGCCGTCTGCGACCTGCGGTGGCACGGCCGGGAGTTGCCAGGTGAACCCGGGCGGGCGTAGCTGAACGAGGCTGGGGATGAGACGACGGGCCGGGCGGCGCATCCGGGCGGTCATGGCGTGCTGCTGGCGGTCATGCCGTGCGAGAATGACGGCGGGTTGAGGGCGCCCAGCCGGTCCCGGGCCTGTTGCCCCGGGGCGGTTGCCGCGCGTGGCCCCCTGCGAGAGGAGAACGGCCGATGGCGAACAAGACGGTGGTCCTGGCGATCTTCAGCGATGAGGCATCAGCCGATACCGCGGCCGGTGCCCTGAAGAAATCGGGGATCGCGCACCACGACGCCATCGGTGTCCTGGCGCTGGACGACAAGGGCGAGGTCAAGGCGCATAAGGTGGGCAAGCGCAGCGTGGGCCTGGGGATCGGTATCGGTCTGGTCCTGGCCCTGTTCTCCCCCATCGGCCTGGTCGTGGGCCTGGTCGGCGGCGGGCTGCTCGGCGCGCTGCACCACAAGGGCCTGGGCATTGACCCGGCCGACCGGGAGCGGATCGGCCGGGAGCTGCAAGGGGGCAAGGCGGCCGTCGGCGTGCTGGCTCCCGTGTCCGAGGCCGGGTTCGTGGCGGGCAAGCTGACCGAACTGGGCGGGGCCGCGGAGACGCATGAGGTCTCGGACGAGGTCCTCGAGGAAGCCCACGCTGCCGCCACCACCGACCAGGCAGCCACCACGGACCAGGCCAGCAGCACTGAGCAGGCTTAGTAACGCAGGGCGTGGGCGGTAGCTCGTGCTTGTTGCTGTCGGGGGCGTTGCTGTACTTCCGTGCTATACGGTGCGCTGCCGGTACCCGGTCTCAGTCGCCGTCCGGTCCGGGCGTGACCGTGCTCCCGGCGGCGGCGAGCAGGTCGAGGAACGGGCCGACCCGGTGTCCGTCCTAGGCGGAGTGCCGGAACAGGCTGTCCCGGTTCACGGAGTACACGACGCGCCGAGCGTCCGTGATTCACAAGTCACCTCGGCTGCTACCTGCGCTTTGGCGTCCGGGAATGACGCGCCAACCAAGACCATCCCGTATATATCGCGCACCTTCCTCCTCGGGGCGACTAGCCGTGACCGCCCCTCGGGCCTGGCCACCCCATAACTGCAGGCACAGCCCCTGGAGGAGTACCCACGTGGACCCGGCCGGGCAGGTCAGCTGTACAGCAGGCTGTGGCTGGGGGTTTGAGGCTGACTTAATCCCCGCCCACAGTCCGATGATGAGCAGGACCAGGACGATCCCTCCAATCCCAATCCGCCGATTCACTGGCTTCCTGGGCGGCTCCGGCGATCGCTTCGGCAGGCGTTGCGCGAGCAGGTAAACGAGGCCCCCGACCACGAGCAGGACGCCGAGCAAGATCGCAATCAGCACGACCGAGGCCGCAAGCCCTTCCATGTCCCGAACGTTACACCGTCCACAGCGGACTGGGGCATGCCAATATTGCTGGCCCTGGTGCTCGTCGCCATCCAGCGATTTACGCATTACGAGCGTGTTCTCGTGCGTTGGTCGCGGGTTCAAACCCCGCGGCAGCTTCACGTTCATAGGTTGCGGCTGGTGGTGCCTGTTGGCTCTTGATGGCGGTTCGGGGACACGCCTGGAGCGCGCCTGGTGACCCATTGCTTGGGAGGACGTGAGCCGCAGCGTCTTGAGCTGCGTAAGCGCAGGTCAGAGCAGGTATCGAGTTGTCTGTTGGTGACCGTCAGATGCCCTGGATGACTTGCCGATCCGGCGGCCGTCTGGTGGGGCCTTGCAGCTTCCACGGTCATCCGTTTCCTCGGCTGCTGGTGCAGTGTGCCCGCCATTCATCTGCGAGCTAGCCGTATACGGCCTCATCGCCGTCGGTCACGGACGGCGATGGCCTGGCGGTGCAGACCTTCCTCGGTGAAGCCCAGGCGCGCCACCAGGGCCCGGCTGCGCTGGTTGGCTGCCTCGGTGTGCACCGTGACCCGGGCCAGGCCGAGCGGTCCGAACGCCTGGTCGAGCAAGATCGCCATGGCGCGGCTTACCAGGCCGCGTCCTTCAAATGCTGCATCGATCCAGTACCAGGCATCGCCAGTCTGGGTGTACCGGTTGATCCGCAGGCCCGCCGTCCTCGCCGACTGCCTGAACCTCAGCCCCGGCACCGCCGTCCGCTGGATGCACCAGGCAGGAGCCGACTGGAACCGCTACGCCGCCGACATCGCCCGATCTCGCGATCACCAACCCTGACCAATACCACCCGGCGACCACCGGAACCCCGACCCATTCGCAGGGTTGGAACACTGCTCTCTACCAGTTCCGCGCTTGACGTGCATCCTCGGGTTGCCATGCGGATCCTGCGCGATGCGCAGATCGACGTGACGATGAACGTCTACACCGAGGTCTCAGACGCCAGGACGCTCCATGCGCTCAAGCGGCTCGGGAGGCAGCTTGGCTCGTAGGCGTTGCTGGACTTTGCTGCTGTCCGGCATAGAAAAGGCCACATCCCATCGTGGGAAGTAGCCTGGGTCGGGGTGGCCGGATTTGAACCGGCGGCCTCTTCGTCCTCGGACCGCGCATGCACAGGTACAAGCAGGCGGATTAGAGGTATCTACCCTGCTCAGAACGTCGCAAGCGGTCACGCTGACCGCGCCTAAGCGCGTTGGGCCGCGGGTGGTCGCTCCCATCTTGCTCCCAAAATTGGACTCTCCGGCGAGCCGGCAGCAAGGGACGGTGATCACGGCCGCCGATGCCGCGGAGGATGGCCTGGCCGATGCTGTGCGTCGTCCGGATCTAGGCCCTGACCGTCGCGGCGCCGGTGAAGCCCGACGTAAGGTGACCATCCGCCGGGCTGCTGTCCGCTTCTGTCGGCCAGCGGCTGCTGGGCGTGCGGATGCGCGCTCGGGGCCGCCTGGTCCAGGGTGCCGTAGGCAGTGCTCATCTCGGGATCCCGTTCTCGGCTCATGTGCTCGGTGTGGATGGCTCCACTATCGGCCCGGCCGGGGTTCATGGTCCCTAGTGAGACTCCCTAGTCGTTCCTGCTCCCTAGGTCCCCAGTAGCCCCCTGGCCCCCAGGTCCGCGGAGCTATCGCGTGTCCTAGCGGGCATCTGAGCCGATGGTGGATCGCATCTTCCGGAGGTTGTAAGCGTCGACGATGCGCAGGTCATATGGATCTATGACGATCTTTGATCTCGGCTCGCCTGTCAGCTGCTGCTGGCCGTAGCGATTATCACTCAGTCGTGCGTGCGCGGACGGCTGTTGGCCTGACGGCAACCACGACGGCAACGATGACGGGCAGGTTGACCGCTGCACAAGAGCCCAGGGCCAGCATGAGAGCGCGCTCCTATCACGCCAGCCCCGGGTGTGCAAGGCTAGCGTCCTGTGGACAGACCTGTGGATGCTTTTGGCAAAAAGGCTGGTCAAACGTTGTGAATCTGTGGACGAGCAGGGCTGTGGAAAAGTGGATAACCGTGAGGACGCCAGCCTTGCCCTGGGCCGGGAAGCCTCTGCTGTCCACAAGCGGAACGAGGTTTCCACAGTTCAGCCTGTGAGTTCTGTTATGCCAGCCACGGGCATGCTCGCTGACCTTCCGTTTTTCAGGTGTAGCGGATGCCCAGCTCAGGCTAGATATGCGAGAGCACGCGGCTGTTCACGGCTGTCTCAGGGCGCTGACGGCTGCCGTCGTTGCCGTCACGGTTGCCGTCGGAGATACCAGTGGACCTTCCGCTTCTGAGGCGGCTCCGCGGTCGCCGGGGCGCGTTAGGCGCTGGCGTATACCTCCCGGATCTCGACAATCAGCGGCGTGACACCCGGAAGTGGCGGCATCGGATAGGTGACAGCCTCCTCGGTGCCTTCGGCAGGCAGTTACATTTGCCGGGTGGAAGTCACCGTTCGCGCTTGCGATCCGCGCGACGCGGCCGATCTGGCCGACGTCTTCTTCCGCCAGGCGCTATTTCCAGCGATTGATGAACCCGACCGCCGCCGTGTTGACGTCATCGGGGTTTCCCGCACTCAGGAAGTGTTTGCCGTCCTGGACAACCCGCAGCTCGGCGCCGACAGAATTGACGAACCGGCCGATCTCGTCCTCGGCGTTGGCTACCGAGTACACCGGGTCCGCGGTGCCATGCATCCGCAGGACCGGACATCTCACGCTGTCCAGTCGAGCGTGCAGGCCGTCCCGATCGCGCAGGTTGATAGTGCTGATCCGGAGTCGCTGCCGCCCCGCATCACCGGTGTAGTTCTTCTGGTGTGTCGCATGCCAGAATGCGCGCTCCTCGGGTGGCACGTCCTCGCCCAGGCCCTCCTTAAGGACGGCGTCGATGAGCTCGACCGGGATCACCCAGTCGCCATCGACGCTCCCGGCGAGTGCGTCGATGGCCGGCGTGCAGAAGCTGATGCCATCCCAGCAGCCCAGATCGCGGCTGCGCTGGCTCTCGAAGTCCATCGAGGTGCCGAGCGGCATGATGCCCTTCACGGTGCCGGGAGCGAGCATGGCCATGCGGGCCGCTATCCATCCGCCCTGCGACGTGCCCAGCACGAACGCCTCGGGGATGCCGAGCGCGTCGAGGACCTGCAGGTTGGCGATGGCCGAGTCCCAGTAGGTGAACTGCTCGTACGAGGCACGGGTCTGGCCGTGGCCGTACGGCTCGAGAGCGAGCAGGTTGGCGGTGGCGCTGAGCTGCTCGTCCGCGAACTGGGGCCGGTACTGCTCCACGGAAGTGGTGAACGAGTTGACAAGAACCAGCGTCGGGAGCGAGGCATCGTAGGGCTTGCCGAACTTGTAACCGATGGTCGAGCTGCCGAGATGGGGCACGGTGACCGTCTGGACTTCGTTGCTCATCATTCTCCTCGGGAAGGCTGTTCACGGGCCAGGGCGGATGCAGGATTCGGTCGACAAGTCGGATCAGGCGCTTGGCGAGTTCTGGACGTGGTCATGATAGTTTTCGTGCCGTGAGTCGCGCGACTGCAGCGCCTTCGCAAGCGGAATCGGGGCAGCGTCCCCGTCGCCGTCTCGCCAGGGCATCCGCAAGACCGGTTCGGTGACGAATCCCGACGACGGGACCGGCGTCCGAGACGCCCACACGGTCGCGCGCCCGCATCTTGACTCGAAGTAAGGTTAAGGCTCTTAACTTACTGCACCGGATTTTGACCTGGTCGGAGTGGCCGGATTTGAACCGCCGGCCTCTTCGTCCCGAACCGCGCGAGCACGGTACAGGCAGGCTGCTCAGAGGTATCTATCCTGCTCAGAGCACTGCAAGCGGCCCGGCTGACCGCATCTAACTGGACCGCGGGCGGTCGCTCCCATTTTGCTCCCAGAATCGGACACTCCGGCGAGCCGGTAAGGAACGGAGTCGGCGAGCGGCCTCCCCGAGCTCGACTACGCGCGACAGCGAGGAGTGGGGCGCCGAACTTCCGCTTGTCAGGTGTAGCGGATTCCCAGTTCGGGTCGCATCGTGCGAGAGTAATTGGTTGTTGATGGCTGCCTCAGGCCGTTAGCGGCTGCCGACGTTGCCGTCACGGTTGCCGTCGGAGACACCCGCCGACCTCTCGCTTCTCGGCGGGGAGTCGAATCAGGACTGCCGACGCCGCCCGGGAGACGAAGTATGAGATCGGCAGGACCCGGCGGAGCTGACGAGAGCGACGAGTGCGGTCCACGCCCGGTTTGCGCCCTCGGATCTGGCTTGCCGGTGGCGCTTGATGTCGATCAGCGTCACTACCGGCAGGGCACCGTGGGCTAAGGCCGCTACTGGGGCGCCTGTGCAGCGGTAGATAGTCGTGAACCGTGAACACACGGCCAGATATCAAGGAGAGTTCTCAACCATGTTCAAGCATGTCCTCAGTTCCTACTCTGGCGAATAGCCCTTTTCAGTGACCAGCTCCCCGTCAAGAGCTTTGTAAAAGACCCGTCTGTTAGGGATGTCATGGTGCACGTAGACGACTTGAACATCTTGCATACCGTTGATGAGGTTTTCGGTATCCTTTCGTCTGGCTGACGGCATGCGAGATAGGTAGCCGTGCTGGATCTTGCTGTCTTCGAGCTTCTTATGATTGGCACGTAGATGCTCGTCCCAATAGCCCAGCCCCAACTCGATCACGATAGGCACAGCGATGCGGCCGAGCCTGAACTGGTCGATGCTCGCCTGGCGCAGCTGGCCGGGGGTCACAATCGCAATGTCGAATGACCTGGCGATAGGGACCACCTCCACTCTTGACGACTTCAGGTGTCACATGCGGCACAGATAGATCACGGTTCCAGCATGGCGGCAAACGCTTCGGACCTGGTGGCGTATTAACGGGGAGAGAGGGAGCGGGGGCAGAACGTAGGATGCGATGGCCTTTCTCGCTGAGCGTGATGTTCTCCCCATCCCTCGTTATCAGGGGAGGGAACATGATCACAATCGGACCCAAGGTCATCGTCGCCGGGGCCGCCACGCTGGCCCTGGGCGCAGGGACAGGCATCGCGACGGCCGCTATGATGACCAGCCCGAGCCCCGTGGACAGCTCCGGAGTGATACACGGGTGCTGGACGAACAGGGCTATCAACGGCAGTCATGTGTTCGTGCTCCAGAATGTCGGCACCAATTGCCCCGAAGGAACTACCGCGATCTCCTGGAACGAGAGAGGTCCGGCCGGGCCGACAGGACCATCTGGCCCAGCGGGGCGCTCGGGCGCGGCTAGCCGGGTGTCCTCGCTGGACCAGCTCAACGGCATCCCGTGTGATCACGGAGCGGGGAGCACAAGCCTCAGCTATGGCAGCAATGGAGCCGTCTCCATTAGGTGCGTCAGCCGGACCCCGATCATGAGTACCCCCCCGACGACCCCGCCCCCGTCCACGCGTCCCACGTCCCCGGCTCCCACGTCCCCCGGCTCCCACGTCCCCCGCTCCCACTTCGCCGGCGCCCACGTTCCCGGCTCCGTCGTCCCCGGCTCCCACCAGGATGGTTCCCACGCCCACCATGACGCCTTCCATCGCGCTGCCTCCCGCCACGCCCACGCCAATCTCCTGAAGTGTGGAGACATCCCGCTCGTGGTTTCTTGTAATTTCGTTTCTCCTTCTGATGCGAACTAACGACAAAGAGGTCAATCACGGTCGTTTGCGCAGGCCAGCAGCTCAACCGCATCGATCTGG
Organism: Streptosporangiaceae bacterium; assembly: GCA_049676235.1. GTDB lineage: Bacteria > Actinomycetota > Actinomycetes > Streptosporangiales > Streptosporangiaceae > Palsa-504. The sequence goes on along the minus strand of JBAUAY010000461.1, from coordinate 391 downwards.
GATCGGTGGGTGCCGGCCCGGCTGCTGCACTGGCCCCTGGTGACCGGTTGCTTAGGAGGACACTTCATAGTCAGCGCTGACCTGGATATACCCAGGCCAGAGGTCATTTTCAGTGCCTTTGAGTGACTGCCAATGACCGTAGTTCCCCGTCCGGCATGGCACGAATGTGGCACGCTAGTGAACATCCGAGACTGGAGCCAGCCCACGGTCCGGAGGTGGTTGGTCGACCGTCTCGCCGTCTGGTCCCCGCATCGGTGGACGGCCTAGTACTACAGCAGTATTTCGTGATATGTGGTCTGTCTTCGCTGGTAGTGGCTGGTCCTGGCGCAGTACTGGTGGTGCCGGCGCCAGCGGGACCAGGTCCATGCGGCGGTTCGGCTGGGGGTTGTGG
>JBAUAY010000460.1:0-4759 GCA_049676235.1 Streptosporangiaceae bacterium | reverse complement strand
GGAAGTAGCGGGCCTGGCGAACCTCGATCATCAGTCGCTCCGAATATCAGGGAGAGAGGAAATCAGACCTTTAGTATATGAGTCTGGCGTGTTTCACTGATTGGCATGAGTACTGAAGCAGCCCTGCTGGCCCAATTCATGGCGCTCGAGGTGGCCACCGTGTCGGATGCTCTGGACGCCTGCGAGCTCCCTCCGGGCCAGGGCGGGCTGCGGCCGATGTGGGGCCGCCCCAAGGTGGCCGGGTTCGCGGTGACCGTCGAGCTCGAACCGCTGAGCGGCCAGCTGAGCGCAGACCACGGCGGCGCGCACATCCTCACCGGTGCTATCGCCGCAGCCGGTCCCGACGATGTCATCGTGGTGGCCAACGGCGGCCGCACCGACGTGTCCTCGTGGGGCGGGATCGTGAGCGTCGGCGGCGCCGTGCGGTACGTCCGGGGCGTCATCACCGACGGCGCCTGCCGGGACGTGGGCCAGGCCCGGGAGCTCGGCTTCCCCGTCTTCGCGCGGGCTCAGGTACCGGTGACCGCACGCGGCCGCCTGCGGCAGAAATCGGCCGGTGAGCCGATCTTGGTCGGCGATGTCGCGGTCCGCCCCGGCGACGTGATGATGGCCGACGAGGGCGGGGTCGTGGTCGTCCCCCGCGAGCGCGCCACCGAGGTCCTCGACGCCGCCCAGCGCCTGGCCGAACGCGAGATCGCGATCGAGGCGGAGGTACGGGCCGGAGTCCCGCTGCCGCAGGCGATGCGGGACGCCCGCCTGGCCGGAACGGAGACGACGTGATGGCCACCGCCGGCAACACGCAGCACGAAATCGTGACCCGGCTCCGGGAACTGCCCACCGCAGCGATCTCCGACGCCCTCGACCAGGCCGGAATCGAAGGCACCCTGCCCGGCCTTGCCCCGCTGTCGGACGACTTCCGCGCCGTGGGCCCGGCCTTCACCGTGCGCTACGCTCCGGTCGACGACACCGCTGGCGGCACAGTCGGCGACTTCCTCGACGACATCCCGCCGGGTGCGGTCATCGTCATCGACAACGACGGCCGCACCGACGTCACGGTGTGGGGCGGCATCATGACCGAGATCGCCGCGGTCCGCGGCATCGCCGGCACCGTGATCAACGGTGTCTGCCGCGACGTGTCGGCATCCTTGGCACAGAACTACCCGCTGTTCAGCCGCGGCCGCTTCATGCGGACCGGCAAGGACCGCGTCCGCCTGGCGTCAATCGGTAAGCCAGTGGCCATATCGGGCATCGAGATCCAGCCCGGCACCCTCATGTGCGCCGACGCCGACGGCGTGGTCGCCGTCCCCGCCGCCGCGGCCGGGAGGATCACCGAGACCGCCGAACGCATCGAGCGCATCGAGGCCGACATCGTAGCGGCCGCGCGCGCAGGCAGCACCCTGCGCACGGCCCGCGAAAGGCTCGGCTACCACACCTTGCAGACGAGGCAGTCATGACGGACCAGACGGCAAGTGACGTCACGTATGAGGAGGTGGACCTGCGTGTTAGCGGCGTGGGCCTCAAGGTCGCCACGGCCGGCCGGGACGGCGGCCTGGCCCCCGTCGTCTTCCTGCACGGCTTCGGCTCGACGAAGGAGGACTACCTCGACATCGCATGCCAGCGAGCGTTCACCGGACGCCCGTTCCTCGCCTACGACGCACCAGGATGCGGCGAGACCTGTTGCGAGGACCTACCGGGCATCTCGATCCCGTTCCTGGTCAAGACCGCGCAGGCTCTCCTAGACCACGCAAGCATCCGGCGTTTCCACCTGGTCGGGCATTCGATGGGCGGCCTGACCGCGTTGATGCTGGCGCACCAGGAACCGGACCGTGTCCTGAGCTTTACCGACATCGAAGGAAACCTCGCCCCCGAAGACTGCTTCCTGAGCCGGCAGATCCTCACGCATCCCTCCGGCGACGACGACGATGGCTTCCTGGACGACTTCGCCGAACGGATCCGCCGCAGGTGCTCCTCCTCAAGCGCCCTGTTCGCGGCGAGCCTGCGGCACAAGGTGCGTCCCGGTGCGGTGCGCGGGATCTTCGAGTCGATGGTCGATCTGTCCGAGCACGGAGACCTGATGCCGAAGTTCCTGGCGCTGCCCTGCCCGCGCATGTTCATGTACGGCGAAGAGAACTCCGCATTGTCGTATCTGGCGAAACTGGCCGCGGGGGGTGTGGAACTCGCGGAGATCCCGCACTGCGGGCACTGGCCGATGTACGCCAACCCGGTCGCAATGTGGGAACGGATCGCCGAGTTCATCCATCAGGGCGGCCAGGCACGCTGATCTCAATCGCTCTAAACCCTCGTACTCCAGAACGCGTCGTTGGCCTGCTGTGACATGCGCGCCGAATTGGCAGTTCTGGATCTTGTTCCACCCCGTGGGGTGCCAAAAGTCTGCCTGGCCTGTGAACTGCGGCGATGGCGAGATCAGCGATAGGGCATCATGATCATCCGTGTCCTTGCGCCTGCTCTAACTCATCTTCGTCCGGCTGTGCGGCTACGGCCGCCGGTCAGCGCCGAGATCGCAGCGCTTATCGGCGGCCTCATCAACGAGTACGAGCGGGCCGCATGGAAGCCCAGGTCAAGACCGGTGGCCGAGTTCTGGAACTCCACAAGCTACCGCCCCGGAACCACCGCAGCCACGCGCAAAGCCCAGGCCGCCGCCAATTTCATCCCGGGCATCGCGCCACGCAGTGGCGCATCTCTTCTCAGTTCCGATACATCGCCCGGCCGCCGTGAACGTCCCCTGGATCCGTACGCCATCGGTCCCGGATGCGATGAGGTGCTACCAATCGAATGCCGCCTTCACGGCTCGCTGACGGTTTCTTTGACTGGACATTCAGAACTGGCTATTCGGCGTAGCGCACCACTCGATCAAGGCCGTCCTCCGGACGTAACTTGCGCCAGTCGTGAGTCGTTTGCTTCCATACGGCGCGACGTCCTCTGAGTTCCGTCGTCAGCCCTCCGCTCACCGTCCCGGGCCTGCCTCGATCACTGCACGCACGCCGGCCTCGGTGGGCTGCACGCCGAAGTCGGTGACCGCCCAGGTCAGGCCTGCCTGCTCCCACGGCCCGAGGTCGGTGTCCGGCGGGAGCTCGGTAACCAGGTCGAACGGGCCGTCCGGGCGCTCCTCGCGGATCGCAGCGGCCAGTTCGGCCAGCGCCTCGGGGCCGGGCAGGCCGATAGTGAACAGGCCGTCCCAGCGCAGCGCCCGCCGCACCGGCCGCCGGTTCGGCCACTCCCCAGCCACCCACACCGGGGGCCGCGGCCGCTGCACCGGGAGCGGCTCGAACTCCCCGGCCCAGTACCGGGTCAAGGCGTCTAGGCCCTGATCGAGCAGGTTCGCCCGCTCACGCGGGTCGGTCACCTCGCCGTACGGCTTCAGTTCGTTGTTCCGCGCGCTGCCGAGTCCGGCCCCGAAGATCAGCCGACCTGAGCTGAGCCAGTCCAGCGTGACCGTCTCCCTGGCCACCTTGTGCACCCTGCGGCGCGACAGCGGGGTGACCAGCGCGCCGATCCGTACCCGGGACGTGGCACAGGCCACCGCGGCGAGCGCCACCCACGGATCGGCCACGGCCCGCACTGGCGCGCGGTAGTTGATGTGATCCCAGACGAAAAAGCCGTCCCAGCCCCGGTCCTCCGCCCGGGCGGCCAGGCCGGCCAGCAGCCGCGGATCGGCCAGCTCCCCGAACGGCCCGACGTCGATCGCTCGCTTCACCCCACCGATCTTAACTGCTCACCGGGAACCGGAAGCTGGCCGTTCGGGGCCCAGAATCCCGGCGGGCACCGCCGCCTAGTGTCCCGGTCTTGAGTTCCTCTTTCACCACGTGAGTCGTGTTTCGTCTCAGGCCACAGCCAGGCGGTGACGGGCCCTCGGATCCGCGGTCTGCTGGTGGCATGGGTGATACGAGGCTGGAGCCGCTGGTGCTGTCGGAGACCGAGCGGCGGACGCTGGAGAGCTGGGCGAAGCGGCGGAAGACCGCGCAGGGGCTGGCGCTGCGGGCGCGGATCGTGCTGGCCTGCGCGGACGGCGGGCCCAATATCGCCGTGGCCGCGCGGCTGGGCGTCAGCCGGGCCACCGTCAGGAAGTGGCGGACCCGGTTCCTGGCCCGCCGGCTGGACGGGCTGGGCGACGAGCCCGTCCGGGGGTGCCGCGCACGATCACCGACGCCCAGGTGGAGGAGGTGGTGGTGCGCACCCTGGAGCAGGTGCCCGAGGGCGCCACGCACTGGTCCAAGCGGGAGCTGGCCAGGCGGGCGGGCATCTCCCCCACGTCCGTGCACCGGATCTGGCGGGCGTTCGGGCTGCAGCCCTGGCGCACCGAGGAGTTCAAGATCTCCCCGGACCCGCTGCTCATCGACAAGATCCGCGACGTCGTGGGGCTGTACCTGGCGCCGCCGGCGAACGCGGCGGTCTTCGCGGTCGACGAGAAGCCGCAGATCCAGGCGCTGGAGCGGACCGCTCCCGTGCTGCCCATGCTCCCCGGCACCCCCGAGCGGCGCAGCTTCGACTACGAGCGGCACGGCACCATCGACCTGTTCGCCGCGCTGAACACCGCCACCGGCAAGGTCATCGGCCGCCTGTCCGCCCAGCACCGGGCCGTCGACTTCCGCGACTTCCTCGACGAGATCGACCGCCAGGTCGACCCTGGCCTGGCCGTCCACGTGATCTGCGACAACCTGTCCGCGCACAAGGCGCCGGCCGTCCACCGGTGGCTGCTGGCCCATCCCCGCGTCCAGCTGCACTTCACGCCCACGTATTC
>JBAUAY010000459.1:0-1878 GCA_049676235.1 Streptosporangiaceae bacterium | reverse complement strand
GGTCAAGGCGGTGCTCGACGCGCCGGACGCTCCGGCCCGCAACGCCCTCATCGCCGCGCATCTCGGCCGGCTGGAAGCCGAGCTCGCGCAGACCAGGGCCGCGGTCGACTCGCTGCGCAACCTGCTGCGGCCGCCGGAGGACGCGCCTGCGATCGAACGCCGGAGCGTCCCGGTCACCCGCGCGGCCGGCATAGCCGCGCTCGTCGACCGCGCGGACGCTCTGCCCTGGTGGCAGGGCGCCCTGGGCGAACTGCACGCCATCGTCCGCGCTCAGGGCCTGCACGTCACCGGTCCGAGCGGTGGAGTGTACGCGAGTGAGCTGTTCCAGCACGACCGCGGCGAGGCGACCGTATTCATCCCGGTGGAGGGCAGCGTGCGCGCCGTCGGGCGGGTCACGCCGGTCGCGATCCCGGCGGCCGAACTAGCCGTCATCACCCATCGGGGCTCACTCCACGACGCCGACCTCAGCTACGCCACGCTCGGTTCCTACGCCACCAGGCATGAGATCAGCGTTGACGGGCCGTTGCGCGAGTACTACCTGCGCGGCGCCAGCGATACGCCGGACGAGGCGGAATGGAGGACCGAGATTGGCTGGCCCATCTTCCGCGCCGACGGCAGGGCCCGGACAACCACTGCCAGGGCAACCCGCGCCTGAGGTTCCCGCGCGGCAGGCGGCCAGGCGGTTCGCCGAGGTTGTCTGCCCGCCCGGGGTCCGCCTGGATCAGCGCACGGACCGGGTCCTGCGCGAGTTCGGGCTGATGCTCGGCTCGCTGCCGTCCGCCGCCAGGAAGGCGCTGGCCGCCGCGCTGGTCCTCCTCGACCAGGGCGCCCGGCTGTACCCGCCGTCCCGGGGCAGACGGTTCGCCCGGCTGGACGACCGGGTGGCCGGCGCCTACATCCGGGCCCTGCTGGCGCGGCACGACGTCGCGGGCGAGATGATCCGGCGGCTCAAGAGCGTGGTCACCATGTGCTACTACGAGCTGCCCGAGGTGCAGCGGGAGATCGGCTACGAGCCGGCGCCGTACATCGCGGCTGTCTCCCGGCGCCGCATGGAGTCCTACGGCCCGCAGATCCGCGCGGCCCAAGCGGACTCGCGGGCCGGCCAGGGGGAGTCTGGGGACCTTGGGACAGGCCAGCCGTGACCGTTCCGAGCGGGCTGACCGGGCAGGACGGGGTTACCGGCGATCTCACCCTGGAGTGCGGGGTGGTGATCGTCGGGTCGGGCGCGGGCGGGGCGACCGTGGCCGCGGAGCTGGCCGAGGCGGGGGTGGACGTGATCGTGCTCGAGGAGGGCGGATACCACCCAACGGAGTCGTTCACCGCCGGGACCGGGCGGGCGCTACGCACGCTGTACCGGGACGGCGGGGGCGGGATGGCGATCGGGCACCCGTCCGTGCTGTACGCCGAGGGCCGCTGCGTCGGCGGGTCCACGGTGGTCAACGGGGGCATGTCGTGGCGGACGCCGGCCCGCGTGCTCCGGCGGTGGGCCGAACAGGAGGGCCTGCGGGCGATCGGCGAGCAGGACCTGGACCCCTACTTCGCCGCCATCGAGTCCCGGCTTTCCGTCGGGCGGCAGGATCCGGAGACGATCGGGCGGGATTCCGAGCTGTTCAAGGGCGGCGCCGAGGCCAGGGGCTGGACCGTGGTCCCGAACCGGAGGAACCAGCTGCACTGCGCGGGCACCAACAGCTGCAGCAGCGGCTGCCCGACCGGCGCGAAACAGTCGATGCTGGTGACCAGCGTGCCCAGGGCCCTGGCGCGAGGCGCCCGGCTGCTCGCCGACTGCCGGGTGGACCGGATCACCCGGTCCGGGCCCGCGGTGACCGGCGTGACCGGCCACTTCGTCCGGCCCGGTGGCCGGCGGGGCCCGAGCCTGAC
>JBAUAY010000458.1:0-8116 GCA_049676235.1 Streptosporangiaceae bacterium | reverse complement strand
ACCCCGAGCACAACCCGATGATCCCGCACACGCTGGTGCTCAAGCCGGGCCTGGTCATCCACAGCGTCTACAACGGCTACTGGTTCTGGGGCCGCCCGTCGTTCTGCGACCTGTGGCATGACCTGCGGGCCGCCACGGCCGAGATCCGCCCGGACTGGGATCTGAGCACCCCGGGGCTCCGCCAAGCCTGGGACGCGGGCGACTACTCGAAGTTTCACGGCTGGGACCGGCGATCCCCCGAGTCGGTGCCGACCTCGTATTACTGATAAACCCGCTCTTTTGTGCTGCACGCCGCGGGGTGGCCGTGGTGGCGGGAAGTCTGTACTGGAGGCAGCGTCGAGCTGGCCCAATTTGACCCTCGCGTCCGCCGCGCGGATGCGAGACCGCGATGGGAGCACATCATGACAGAGCACTGGCCAGCGGTTTCCTACGACCGATGGGGTGCGACATGCGACACGCTGCATGCCCACACTCAGGTGCTAGGCAAGCTGGCCGTGGAGCTCGCACCGCCCGAGCCGGAGCTGCTGCACGCCGCGCTGCGGCTGACCCCGCGCGGCTGGGAGACCGGGTCGCTGCCCGCGCCGGATGGCTCCGGGTCGCTGGTGGTGGCGCTGGACCTGCACGCGCACGAGGCGGTGGTGGAGCACAGCCGCGGATCGGTGCAGCGGGTGCCGCTTGTCCCGGACCGGCCGGTGGCCGAGGTGACCCGGGATGTGCTGGCGGCAGTGGCCCGGGCGGGCGGCGCGGTGCGCATCAACCCGGTGCCGCAGGAAGTTCCGTGGAGCGTCCCGCTGGACCAGGACTACGAGCACGCCCGCTACGACCCTGGCCAGGTTGAGGAGTACTTCGCCGCGGCCACCCAGGCGGCGCTGGCGCTCGCGGCGTTCCGCGCGCCGTACCGGGCCGGTCCACGCCGGTCAACGCGTGGTGGGGATCGTTCGACCTGTGCGTGGTGATGTTCTCCGGTGCCCCGGCCGACCCGCCCTCTGACGACTTCATCACGCGCAACGCATCCGACGCCCAGCAGGTCGTGGTCGGCTGGTGGCCTGGGGACGCCCGAAGCCGGGCCGCCTTCTACGCCTACGCCTATCCGGCGCCGCCCGGCTTCGCCGGCGCCGCCTTGTCCCTGACGGCCGCCCGCTGGGACCAGACCCTGGGGGAATACATCCTGGACTGGGACGACGTCCGCGCCGCCCCCGACCCGCACGCCGCAGCCGTGGACTTTCTCCGCTCGGCCTTTCACCATGCCTACCGCACGTCCGGATGGAGCGCCGAGCTCGGTGCCACCGCGGAAGGCAGGCCGCCCCCTGTCCGGTGACCGGGACCACCGGGCGCCCTGATCACCGCGTTCCTGCTGACAGCCTCAGTGGAAGGGGACAGATGGCTGACTGGATCTTTCAGGCCAGCGCACGGGAGCACGACCTCGACGCCAGCATCGCTGCCTCGCCACAGCGGTGGTGGGGCACGCCCCGCTACCGGGACCGGATCGCGGTCGGCGATCGCGTCTGGATGCAGGAGACGGGACCGCATCACCCGGGCATCTACTACGTCGCGACGATCGTGTCCGCGACATATGAGCACCCCGCCCAGCCGGGTGAGTCGGCGTACGCCCGGTGGCGGACCGACATCCGGGTCGACTACCGCATCACGCCGCCCCTGCTCAGGTCCGAACTGCTCGACGACGCGACGCTCGGGTCGTTCCGGCCGTTCCAGGGCTTCCAGGGCTCGAACGTGCCCGTGCCCCCAGACATCGCGGCGGGACTATCCGAACGAGCCGCCCCGCGGCTGGTTACCCTACCCCGGCCGGGTGAGAGAGGTCACCGGGCAGGGGTGGCGAAGCGGTCAGGCCGCACCGATCAGTGACCGCGCCTCGGCGGGGCCGACTACGAGACCGTGCAGGTCGCCGCCCACCTTGAGCCGGCCCGACTGTTCGAGGCCGCCGGCCTTCACCGGCTCGAAGCCGGCCGTCCGGATCAACCGCTCGACTTCCTCGCCAGCACGGTCGTCGCCGGTCACGTAGAACAGGACCGCCGGCTCCGGTGACCGGTTGCCAGCGGACTCCAAGAGATCGGCCGGCAGGGTCCCGAACGCCATGGCCAACCGCGCCCCGGCCGGCAACCACGCGGCTACGACCTTCCCGGAGGATTGCCCTTCCGGCAGGACACGGGACACGTTACCGTGCGCGTCGGCGCTGACCGGGTTGCTCGGAACGACCACGACCTTGCCGGTGAGCAAGCCGGCGATCTCGTCTATAACGCCCTTCAGCACGGTAAACCGCAGCGCGAGGATGACGGCACCGGCGCCCTGCAACGCGTCACGGTTGCCTGCGGCGACAACCGCAGCGCGACCGATCTGTGCCGCCAGCGTTCGTGCCGACTCATGGTCGGCGCTCGAGAGCCGCAAAGTCTCACCACCTGAGGCGAGCTGGCGGGCGATGACCGATCCGAGCCCTCCAGTGCCTATGATCGCGGTGGTCATGACCGGAACCTCCTCAGCGTCACAGTACTAACAACGGCGGCCCGGAGCACCGGCCCCGAGCCGTCTCGCAGCCATCGGCGTCATCTTCACCGGTCAGTGACTGTCGGCGTCGATGATGGCGTGGGCGAAGGCCTGCGGAGCCTCTTGCGGCAGGTTGTGTCCGATGCCGCCCTCGATGACCCGGTGCTCGTACTTGCCGGTGAATTTGCTGGCGTAGGTCGTAGCGTCCGGGTGCGGCGCGCCGTTGGCGTCTCCCTCCAGGGTGATGGTGGGCACGGTAATGGCCGGAAAGCCCGCAAGCCGCCGCTCCAGGTCGTCGTACTGGGATTCGCCTGCGGCCAGGCCGAGCCGCCACCGGTAGTTGTGGATCACGACCGCGACGTGATCGGGGTTGTCGAAGGCGGCCGCGGTGCGCGCGAACGTCGCGTCGTCGAAAACCCACTTTGGCGAGGCGAGCCGCCAGATGAGATTGCCGAACTCGCGCCGGTACTTCTCGTAGCCGGCCTGGCCGCGGTCGGTGGCGAAGTAGAACTGGTACCACCAGGCGAGTTCGGCCTGCGGGGGCAGTGGCGCGTGGCTGGCGGCCTGGCTGCCGATCAGGTACCCGCTCACTGACACGAGGGACCTGCAGCGGCCCGGCCATAGCGCCGCCACGACGCCGGCCGACCGCGCCCCCCAATCGAAGCCAGCCAGGATGGCCGTGTCGATCCCCAGCGCATCCATCAGCGCGATGACATCGGCCGCCAGGGCTGCTTGCTGGCCGTTCCGGAGCGTGTCGTCGGACAGGAAGCGAGTGGTCCCATAGCCGCGGACGAACGGGACAATGACCCGGTAGCCCGCCGATGCCAGCAACGGGGTGACATCGGCAAAGCTGTGAATGTCGTAGGGCCAGCCATGCAGCAACATAACGGCCGGGCCACCCGCAGGGCCGGCATCGGCGTAGCCGACGCTCAGCGGGCCCGCGTCGACCTGCTTCAGCGTGCCGAACGGGGTGCTCATGGTCATATCGGCTGCTTCATGCTCATCTTGGGTGCCGTGTTCATCGTCGTCTACCGGTGTGAGCCGGCGACGGCCCGGGCCGCGGTCAGGATGACGTCGGTGACCGCCTGCGGCTGGGAGATCATGATCACGTGCGAGCCCTCGACCTCGGTGATGTCGGCCCCCGCCCGCTGAGCCTCAGACCGGATGACGTCGGCGCCGGCGGCCTTGTCGCCGGTGGCGACTACCGTCCAGGACGGCAGCTTCTTCCAGGCCGGCGGCCCGGACGGTTCGCTGAACGCCGTCGCGGCGGTGGGGCGCTGGGTGGCGGCCATCAGCGCGGTGGTCTCCGCGGGCAGGTCGGCTGCGAAGGCCTCGCGGAACAGCGCGGGGTTGACCGCGAGCTCAACGGCAGTCTCCCCGTCCGGTCCGGCCGGATACTGGTACTGCACCAGGGCCGTGCCCAGGATGCTGTCCTTGGAGCCGCTCTCGACATCGTTCAGGTTTTCGCCGTCATCGGTGGCGAAGGCGGCGATGTAGACCAGGCCGACGACGTTCGGGGTGCTGGTCGCGGCGTTGGTGATGATCGCGCCAGCGTAGGAATGCCCGACGAGCAGTACCGGGCCGTCGATCTGGTTGATCAGGCTGGCGGTGTAGGCCGAATCGGCGGCCAAGCCGCGCAGCGGGTTGGCCGTGGCGATGACGGTATAGCCCTGCTGTTGCAGCCGCTCGATGACGCCGTTCCAGCTGGACGCGTCGGCGAAGGCGCCGTGCACCAGCACGATCGTCGGCTTGACGCCAGTTTGCTTATCTGCGGCATTCACAGGGAACCTCCTGCATGTAGGAACGCGGACTCATGTTGAGCTCCCATCCATGGTCGCCCCCGAGGCCATGCGATCGCGCCTGTGAACCACACTGGCCGGACCCTGGTCCGTCACGGCCCGGCCAGTGGACGGCCAGCAGCCCCGCCGCCAGGTCCCAGTCCTGTGCGGCCTGGGCATGCCGGATGGCTTCCACCGGGTACCCGTGCCCGGCGAGCCACTCGGCGGCGGCACGGTGCAAGCCGGCGACCTCGCCATGCGCGCTGCGCCGCAGCTCCAACCGGAGCAGCCCGGCGAACAGCTGGTGGTAGCGGAACCACGACCGTGCCCCGTCCAGCGACGTCACAAACGCGTTCGCGGCCTCCAGGTCCTGCAGTGCCCGCTCGGCGCCCTCGTCCCCGGTCAGCAGGTGCGCCAGTTCCCCGTTCACCCGGTCGAGGATGGATGTGCGCAGCAGCCGCCGCCGCATTCGGTCACCCTGCCGTTCGAGCACCTCGGCCAGCAGGTACTCAGCCACCGTCCGTTCGGTGCCGGAGAACCCGGCCGCGAACCGTTCCGGATCCGGGTGACTGGTCGCCGCCAGCGCGGCCAGCCGCAGCCCCGCCGCCCACCCTTCGGTCCGCTCATGCAGCACCGCCACCGCCGGCCAGGGCAACTCGACCCCCGCCGCCGCGAACAGCTCCCCCGCCTCCGCCAGGCTGAACCGCAGATCCCCCGCGCGGATCTCGGCCAGCTCGCCTTCCAGCCGAAGCCGGTGCAGGCCCAGCCGCACGTCGTGCCGGGTGGCCAGTACGAACCGCAGCGCCGGCGGCGCCCGCATCAACAAGAGTTCAAGCTGGCGCAGCACCTGATCGGCGTCCAGCTCGTGCACGTCGTCGACCACCAGCCACAGCCGCTCTTCCAGCGGCGCCAGGTCGTCGAGCAGCCGTTCCACCAGAGCCCACCCGTCCAGGTCCGGCGCCGCCGACACCGCCCGCACCAGCTCAGAGCCCGGCCCGGTCCCCCGCAGGGCGCCGACCACCGACAACCAGAAGCTCTGCGGATCCCGCACATACCGCCCCGCGTCCACCCATGCCGCGCGCCCGCGAGGTCCGCCCCGCCGATCCACGACCGCAGCAGCACCGTCTTGCCGCTGCCCGCGGCACCCGACACCACCGTCACCCGCGCCGGGCCCCGAGCCGCCCTATCAGGACCGGGCGCGGCACCACCGCCCCCGTATGACGGGCGGCCCCGCCTCCCGCCATGGCCCCCGTCCGCCCACAGGATCCACGGCCATCATCATCCCATCGCCGCGGGCCACGGCGCCAACCCCATGCGGGCAGCCGCAGAAGATGCTCTCAGAACCAGACCGCCGGCTCTCGCCGACCGAAATTTTCGGACCTTTATTCAGCTTCTGTGAGACTGCTGCAATGATCGAGGTGCCGGCGGTTGTGCGAAACAAGGCCCGCGCCGTCGGCGCCGAGGACTGGCTCGAGCGATTGCCGGCGCTTGTCTCGAGCCTGGAGGCCGACTGGTCGATCGCAGTCGGGCACCCCTACGAGGGCGGCACCGAGGCCTTCGTGGCGGACGCGACCCGGGCGGATGGTACCCCTGCCGTCCTGAAGGTGCTCGTCCCAGGGACCGGGAACAACCCCTCCAACGAGGCGACCGTCCTCCGCCTCGTCGGCGGAGACGGATGCCCGGTGCTCTACCGGCACGACCCCGACCAGGGCGCGTTGCTCATGGAGCGGCTGGGCCGGCCCATGTATGAGCTTGGACTGCCGCTCGCCCGTCGCCTGGAGATTCTCTGCGCCACCGCTGCGCGCATATGGCGGCCGGCGCCAGACTGCGGGCTGCCCACGGGGGCGACCAAGGCCCGATGGCTCGCCGACTTCATCGTGACGTCGTGGGAGGAGCTCGACCGTCCGTGCTCCGAGAAGACTGTCGACCATGCCCTGGCCTGCGCTCGCCGGCGGGGGCAGGCGCACCGCGACGAGAGGTCCGTGCTGGTCCACGGCGACGTGCACCAACTGAACGCTCTCCAGCACGACGGCGGCTTCAAGCTGATCGATCCTGACGGCCTCCTGGCCGAAGCCGAGTACGACCTGGGAGTCCTCATGCGGGGCGATCCCGTCGAGCTGCTTGGCGGCGACCCCGTCGACCGGGCCCGCTGGCTGGCCGCCCGCACGGGGCTCGATCTCGTCGCCATATGGGAGTGGGGCGTTGTCGAGCGGCTGTCGACCGGACTGCTCTGTACCCGCATCCACCTACAGCCCCTCGGCCGCGACACGCTGGCGGCGGCCGAGGCCGTCACCGGCCTGATGATCGGCTAAAGCAACGACAGTTCGACACTAGGACCTGCTGGCGGGCTGCAAGCCTGGCGACCTCTTCGTAGTTGCGCATCAACTGCACGGCCGCGCTGCTCTCGTCAGCGTGCTGCGGCGGGTCGACCCGGACCAGCCGTGGCCCTGCGTGCCAGGGGCCGCGGGATCTGGGGAGCTCGGCTGCATTGGTGACGAGGTCAGTAGCGGCGCGCTGTCGCTGGTTCCCGGCCAGTTCACACGCCAGCGCGTCCAAGGTGTGCATGGCGCCGAACATCCCCAGCGGGCCATCGATACCGGGACGCTCGATCAGTTCCGTCCATCGCCGGTCAAGCTGCAACGCCTCATCCGCGGCGGCCTGGCGCACACCCCCGGCGGCAACATCCAGGCCGTGCTGGCCCCGGACGGGTTCCCGCTGTGGGTCTCGGAGGTCGAGCCAGGCTCGGTGCACGACCTGACCGCCGCCCGAGCCCACGCCCTGCCCGCGCTCTACCAGGCCGCCGCGGTCGGCTTGCCGACGCTTGCCGACCCCGGCTACGACGGAGCCGGCCTCGGCATTCACATCCCGGTCAGGCAGCCCCCCGGCGCGCCGGAACTCGATATCGGCGCCCGCACCCGCAACGCCCTCCAGCGGTCCCTGCGCTGCCTGGGCGAACGCGGGTTCGCCCTGCTCAGCCAGCACTGGCGCACTCTCCAGCACGTCACCGCCGGCCCCAGCAAGATCGGCGACATCGCCCGGGCCGGCCTTGTCCTCACCCATTTCGAATACGGCCACATCACATGAATTTCTCTGAGATCACCTCATTGATCGCCGATATCCTCGACCTGCTAACCGGGAAAAGGCCCGCTCCGTCTGTCAGGCTGCAGACACCGCTGGAGCCGCTAAGCCGCAGCGAAATCCGCGTGCTGCGTTACTTGCCGGCCAACATGTCGCAACCGGAAATCGCAAAGGAATTGCACGTCTCGCGGAACACCATCAGAACCCATATGACCCACATCTACGCCGAGCTTGGCACCCATGCCCGAGCCGAGGCCGTCGAGCGTGCCCGCTCCCTAGGCTTGCCGGCTCCCCAGGCGCAGCGACGCTGATCAGGCCCGCCTTCGCGCTCGCGCTGCCACCTCAAAGGTCTGACCAGCAGCGCAGGGCGCACTCGGGGACCCGATCAAGCATCATCGACGCGCAACGTCGCGACCTGCTGCGCCGGATCACCCGGATGAGGCGATTGCCGCTCACCCTGGCCGCCCCGAGGCTGGGTCCAACCACCTTCAGGGCACGAAGCCGGAGACTGCCGGATTCGCCCTGGCGGACTCTCCCGCTGGTCAGGCAGCCTGGATCTACGAGAAGTTCCAGTCCAAGACCGACAACCACGGGCTCGCCGAGGACGCCCTCAGCATCGACGACATGCTCGACGTGATATCCCTCTACTGGTTCACCAACAGCGCAGCGTCGTCCGGCCGCATCTACTGGGAGAACAAATCGGGCACTTTCGCCGGCCCGAAGCTGACGCTTCCGGTCGCGGTGACCGTCTTCCCCAGGGA
>JBAUAY010000457.1:0-2301 GCA_049676235.1 Streptosporangiaceae bacterium | reverse complement strand
GTCACCTCCTACCTCGCCGCGCACCTCGCCACCGCCCGGCTCACCGGCCGCCCGGCCCTGACCGGGCTGGCGCTGGCGCACGGCTACGACACCGCGTTCTGGTGGACCGCCGGCATCTTCGCCGCCGGCGCCCTCACCGCCGGCGCCCTGCTCCGACCCGGGCCACTACGCCCGGCGAGCACGCCACCCCCAGCACACTCCGACATGACAACGGCACAAGCCAAGGCCGACCCCGCTCCTCCCGGGTGATGCCGCTGGCGCAGATTCTCGCTATCCGCGACAGAGGTGACCGACAGACGTGTGAGGGACATTCACGCGAACTGCCAAGCCGGGGACATTAGGGACCCATACCGGCATTCCAGAAAGCAGGACGACAATGACAAACCCCGCCCGGCCCGATGGCCCCGCCGTCGATCCACGCCACCGGCTGGTCATCGGAGCCGGCCCGGCCTCGGCGGTGCTCTCGCGCACCGGTTCGCACAAGGCGGCTACCACCTCACGCTCCTGGCCCGGCACACGGACGGGCTGGCCAAACTGGCCAGCGACCTAGCCGACGCCGGCGCTGCCGCCAGCACCGTGGCCGCGGATGCCAGCGATCCTGAGGGCCTGCGCGCCACCCTCACCTCGCTGTATGCCAGCACCGGCGCGCCCGGGGTCCTGGTCTACAACGCCTCGATGCTGACGCCGGGCTCGCTGCTGAGCAGCGACGTCGCCCGCCTGCACCAGGCCTATGACGTCGATGTCGTCGGGGCCACCCAGGCCGCTGCCCCGGCGATGCGGGCCGCCGGAGGCGGGATCATCTTGTTCACCGGCGGCGGCTGGGCTGACCACCCGGGCCCGGCGTGGGGCACCGTCTCGCTCGGCAAGGCCGCGTTGCGGCCGGCGGCGATCATGCTCGGCGCCGGCCTGGCGGCCGACGGCATACGCGTCGCCAGCATCACCATCGCCGGGCAGATCCAGCCGGGCACGCCGTTCAGCCCGGACCAGACACGCCGAATTCCTCGAAGTCTCCCGTCATGAACCCAACGAATTTCCGGCACAGCACCTCTTGGCGCCGTGAGTTCCCCGTGACGTACCTTCAGTCGGCCTGAACTTGCGGGCAACCGGGTGATAACCCGCTGTATCATCCGGTCATTGTCCCTGCGTGGCGCTACCGTCCGGGCCATGTCAGGTGACCTCGAACGGCTGGGCCGGGTCCGGGCGGTGTCGCGTTCGAGCTCCGGGGCCGGCTACCGGGGCCGAAATCACGCGCCCAACCCGGCCGGATAGGTTTCGGCGTAGCGGGTGCCGCGGAGGGAGAAGCCATGGTGATGCCGCTGGCGGGCCGCGTAGTGGCGGCGGTGGCCGGCGGCCTGCTCGTGATCGCGGTGTGGTCCAGCGTCACCGGGACGCTGATCGTGTCGCGTTCGGTCAGCAGCCGGCTGACGCGGTGGGTGGACCAGGCCGTTGACCGGGCCTATCAGCTGGTGGGGCTAGCCGCCAATTACCGGCGGCGCGACCGTCTGCTCGCCACCCAGGCGGCGGCGGTCCTGCTGGGCCAGCTGGCCGCGTGGCTGGTGGTCAGCTTTATCGGGTACGCCTTCCTGTTCTGGCCCTTCGCTGCCCGTGGCATCGCGTCCGCATTCACCGAAGCCGGGTCCTCCATGTTCACCCTGGGCTTCGCGCAGCCCGCCGGGGCGGTGCCGGCGGTGATCGTCTTCCTGGCCGCGGCGACCGGCCTAGTGATCGTCACACTGCAGATCGCCTACCTGCCGGCCCTGTACGCGGCGTTCAACCGCAGGGAGACCGAGGTGGCGCTGCTCAACGCGCGGGGCGGCTTCCCGTCCTGGGGCCCCGAGCTGCTGGCCCGTACCCACTACGCGCTGGGATCGGGCATGTCGACCCTGGACACGATGCCGGACCTGTACGCCCAGTGGGAACGCTGGGCTGCCGACGTCGCCGAGAGCCACACCACCTACCTGCCGCTGGTCCGGTTCCGCTCCCCGCAGGCGCTGTCATCCTGGGTGACGTCGCTGCTGGCCGTGCTCGACTCCGCCGCGATGTTCCTGGCCCTGTCCCCGAAGGCCGCCCCGGTGATACCGGCCCGGTTGTGCCTGCGCAGCGGGTTCCTGTGCTTCAACCGGATCGCCCGGGCGATGGGCTTCAGCATCCCCGATGAGCCCGACCCGGGAGCCGGGACCAGCCTGACCTACGACGAGTTCCTCGACGCCGTGGCCCGGATGCGCGAGGTCGACTTCCCGATCGAGCGCGATCCCGAGCAGGCCTGGCCGGAATTCGTCGGATGGCGGGTCAACTACGAGC
>JBAUAY010000456.1:0-3387 GCA_049676235.1 Streptosporangiaceae bacterium | reverse complement strand
GCCGACCACGGCGTACTGCGAGGCGCACTTCGGCATCGCCTGCTACCAGCCCTTCCAGCTGCAGCGGGCCTACAACCTGGCCCCGCTGTTCGCCCGGGGGATCGAGGGCCAGGGCGAGACGATCGTCATCGTCGACGCCTTCGGCTCCCCGTCCATCGCCTCGGACCTGCAGACCTTCGACGCGGAGCTGGGCCTGCCCAACCCGCCCTCGTTCCGGGTGATCACCCCCGAGGGCCCGATCACCACGACCCCCAAGAACTGCACGAAGGTGTTCAGCCCGGCCGGCCCTGACCTGTGCTCGGACTACGACGGCTGGACCGACGAGACCAGCCTGGATGTCGAGTGGTCGCACGTGATGGCCCCGCAGGCCAACATCTTGCTGGTCGAGACCCCGATGACCGAGACCGAGGGCATCTACGGGTTCCCGCAGATCGTGGCGGCCGAGAACTACGTCATCGACCACCATCTCGGGGACGTGATCTCCCAGAGCTTCGGCGCCACCGAGCAGACCTTCACCAGCCCGGGCCAGATCTACTCGCTGCGCTCCGCGTATTTCAACGCGGCGCGGCACGGGGTGACCGTCCTGGCGGCCAGCGGTGACAACGGCTCGACCGACGAGATCTGCGACCCGAGCTCGGATTGCGCGAACCCGAACGACCTGATCTGCTGCTCCTCAACCAGGACGACTTCCTGGCCCCCGTCGGACCCGCTGGTCACCGCGGTGGGCGGCACCCGGCTGCAGCTCAACGACGAGGGCCACCGGACCGCCCCGGACAGCGTCTGGAACGACCTCAGCTCCACGCTCGGGATACCAGGGCCCGTCTACACGGCGGGAGGGTCGAGCGGCGGCGGCCTCTCCACGGTCTTCTCGCGCCCGCGGTTCCAGGACGGGGTGGCCGGCATCGTCGGCGGCAGCCGGGGCGTGCCTGACATCGCGATGAGCGCTGCGGTCAACGGGTCGGTCGTCTACTACGACACTACCGACCCGTCCGTGGCCGGCTGGGGGATCGTGGGCGGGACCAGCGAGGCCTCCCCGCTGTTCTCCGGCGTCGTGGCCCTGGCCGACCAGGTGGCGGGGCACAGCCTGGGCTATCTGAACCCGGCCCTGTACGCCATGGCCCGAAGCGGGAGGCCCGACGGCATCGTGCCGATCTCTCAGGGCAGCAACACCTTCACGTTCTGCATGGCCGCTGCTGTCCAGAGCACCGGTTCCTGCGCCTCGAGTTCGGACCTGGTGACCGTCCCCGGCTTTGACGCCAACGGCTCCTACAACAACGCGACCGGGTGGGGCACCGTGGACGCTGCCGTGTTCGTCCCGGCCCTGGCCCGCTTCGCGCGATAGGCACAGCCGGACCCCGGCCGGCCGTTGTCTCCGCCCGGCGGTCGAAGGGGCGGCCGGGTGCCGCCCCTCCCTCCGATCTCCCGGGCTCGCCGCGGCGCGCTCCCTTCACGCCGGAAATGGCAGGTTACCGGGCATGAAGTCCTCCCCGCAGCGGCGAGGATGAGCGTATGAGGGGCGCACATCCGCGGCTGATGACACGTTCGTTTGCTCAGTCCATAACACCGGCCGACCGTGCCCCACTAGCACCCCGCGGACCGGCTCTGCTGCCCAGACCGAGATGGGCATCATATAGACGCCGCGCCACGCAGTGCGCCAGAACAGAACGCCATAAAGCTCTGAAGCCTGTACCGCTCCAAAATGTCGCCACAACCGCCTGACCAGCGGTTTCATGACTTACACGCAGCTCGGTGCCGAGCGGCGAGGTCGGCGCTCACTCCTCGCCGTATTCGAAGAAGTTGACCACTCCGCCGCGCAGAGTCGGCCGGAGCGTGCGGATAACCGTGTCCCCGACGGTCCATTCAGCGGCATCTTTTCCTGCCATCCGGAGTCCTTCGATGGCTGCGCCAGCGTCCTCGTCGCTCCTGATGCCCTGCAGTATCGCCACGACGACGTCGCGAACGTGCCACCGGTTGTGGTGATAGCCCAGGCACGCGAGTCCGCGGACTTGTCCCGCTCGAAAATAGGATTCGGCCGGTGACCTGCAGGTCTTCATTGCGCTAGGCGGCGCGTGCATATTCGTTGATCAAGCCGTTGCGGATGGGTTTTCGGCGGATCTGGCGTGCGTCGACGTTGGTTACGGTCGCGGGGCTGAATATCGCGCCCTCCCGGAGATCCCGCACGCTGTCCCGCAAGAGTATGAGTGTTCACCGGGAGTTCCGCTCCGGATCCGCCGATTCGGGGGCCGCCCCGGTGCTTGCGGCCGATTTTCGCCGTGGCACATGACTCGTGGGCCGGTTCTGGCACCCCCTGCTTCTTCAACAATGACACCATCAGCCCGACCAGCGCACCCGCCGCCTGCTCCGCACCTGACCCTGAAAGCCGCCGTGAGCTTGCATGGACCGCGCAAGACGCGGTTCCACGGACCGCTCCTTCGGCCCGGACGCTGTCCGCCATATGTCCGTAACGATTGCTACGCCATGCCCTATGGCGGCACACGATGACACAGGGCGGGACAAGAAGGAAACGGCCCGCTGGGCCGCGTTTCCGCAGCGAGCGGGCCGTTTTCGCAGGTGGTGGCAGGTGTTGGGTTCGAACCAACGTAGGCTGAGCCGACGGTTTTACAGTGTTCCGCTCCTATTCACACCATATAGCCGCTGACCTGCGTAAACGCCGACGGTCAGCATCCGCCGCACCGACGCTGTCCGCTATATGTCCGTGCACACGGGCATCAAGGCGGCCCGGCGCACGGACAGCCACGGACACTGTCCGCAGAACCGCCTGACCTGCGCAAACCAGCACGCAGAACCCTGCACCCCCAAGCGCATCCAGCCAGGGCGAACGTACGCCGAGGCAAGGCAGAAGAACCACTCACCGGCGGCGGCTATCACCCCGTACCGGGGGGATACCGGGATTAAGGACTGTTATTCCGGCACCAGTAACCACGATGATCGCGGCACCGAGGACGCCGCTGCTAGCTGCAGAGGCCCGCCACCGAAGAGGTCAAAACCCCCGACACGGCCCCCGGCACTATCCACCGGCACCCGATACCCGCACACCGCAAGCAGATGGCGCACCGCGTCACCTGCCAAGCCAGCACGACAGCGACCGACCTGCCGACCGAGCTGGTGACCCTGACATGTACCCCGGAGGTACCTGACATCCACCTCCCGTGGACCTGCGCCGCCCCCGGGCGAGTCCCAGCGACCACGCCGACGCATCCCAAGGGTGTCTCTGTCGGCTTCGGCACCGCCGGCGAGTTGCGCGGCTCGTATGACCGGATGAAGACCACGGTGCAGCAGGAGCTGAAGCAGCACTTCAGGCCGGAGTTCCTGAACCGCGTCGATGACACGATCGTGTTCCACCAGCTCAGCCGGGAGGAGATTCTC
>JBAUAY010000455.1:0-9285 GCA_049676235.1 Streptosporangiaceae bacterium | reverse complement strand
CCGCGTCGGAGCGCGGCCCGAGCCAGGCCAGCAGCGCGGGCAGCACGGTGAGCGAGCCCGCGACCGCGATGGCGACCACCGCGATGATCCCGGCCGCTATGCCGGCGTATGGTCCGGCGCCGACCAGGAACAGCGCGACCAGCGCGGCCATCACGGTCCCGCCGGACACCAGGATGGTGCGCCCGGACGTCCGGGACGCGATGCGCAGCGCCTCCGGGAACGACCGGCCGCTGGCCCGTTCCTCGCGTTCGCGGCGCAGGTAGAACAGTGAGTAGTCGACGCCGACCGCCATCCCGATGATCACCACGACTTCGTAGGTTTCGCTGGCGACCGGCAGCACGTGGCTGACGAACGTCAGGACTCCGATGGCCGCTGCCAGCGAGGTCACCGCGAGCAGCAGCGGGATGCCGGCCGCCACCAGGGCGCCGAACACGAGCAGCAGCAGGATCAGCGTGACCGGCACCGAGATCCCCTCGGCCTTGCTGAAGTTCAGCGCGTTGTCGATCGCCTGCTGGATGCTCGCGTCACCGGATTCGGCGATGAGCAGGCCTGGGTGGCGGGCCTGTACGGTGGCGACCGCGTGCTGGTCAGCGGTCGCCGCCTGGTTGACATCGGCGACGTTGCCGGGAACCTCGAACGTGACCAGGGCGCTGCGGCCGTCCTTCGACACCCGCGACTGCGCGCGGGCCAGCAGCGGGGTGCTGATGCCGGCGGCGTACTGCGGCTGAGCCGACAGCGCGGCCGCCACCTGGCTCGCGGCCTGCCGCATCGCCGGATCGGAGCTGAACGTGACGCCGGAGGTCTTGGCCTGGATGAGCACGGACTCGTCGTAGGCCCCGAACTGCGCGGGCGCGACCTGGTTCAGGACGCGCTCGGCCTGCCCGGCCTGCCCGGCGTCGTACTGCGGAAGCTGCGCCGAACCGATCTTCTGGCCCGCCATGAAGACCGCAGCGACCAGCAGCAGCCAGCCGAAGACCGCGGTCTTGCGGTGCCGCGCGCTCCATCCGGCGACGCGCTCGGTGACCGGCGCCCGAGTCTTTCGGCGATGCCGTTCGTCATCACGGGATGTTCGGGGGAATACTGAACTACGCGACTGTCCCATCGTTGCCTCTCTCGGCTGGCTGGTGCGGATGGCCGGATGTGGTCCCCGCCCGTGAGCTGAACCCTCACGGGCGGGGACAGTCAGCATGGTCCGTTCGCGATGGTGGTACTGAGCGGGCCGGGGCGGCGCAGCACCTCCTTCGGCATCTAGCCGTCCTCGACCGCGTGCGGCTCGGCACTGCTGTCGTCCAGAGGTGGCTGAATCGGGTAGGAGAGCAGCAGCGTTTCCACTGGCAAGGCGCCGGGCGGGCGCTTGGCCGGGTCCTTGAGACGTTCCCAGAATCGCCCCAGCACGGCGTGCAGCTCTTTGTTCACCTGCGTCAGCTCTTCCGCGGTCACGTAAGTGAGGTAATCGCTGTCGATGGCCGCCTCCCGCCACTCCCGGGGATAGCCGGCCTTCGTTTCCTGCCACCGCTGATAGCGGGCGTACGCGCGCTCTCGGGACAGGCGTATCACGAGGTCGCCCGCGATCTGCGTCTGCGGGTCATGCGCGGCGCGGGGGATGTTCCATCCGAAGGATGTCAGCCGCCAGGGCCTGGCCCGGCCCTTCCCGCCGCCCGCCTCCTCGACGAACCCGTACTTCGCCAGCTGGCGCAGGTGGAACGAGCAGGTGGTCGGCGTCTCGCCGATCCGCTCGCCCAGCTCGGTGGCGGTCATCGCGCCGCCGCCGTAGGCCAGCTCCTCGTACAGCGCGATCCGCACCGGATGCGCGAGGGCGCGCAGCGTCCGCGCGTCAGTCAGTTTCCGCGGCTCGGGCTGTTCTTCGCTAGACACGTCTCGACAGTAAACTCTCGAGAGATATCTGTCAATAGATCTGTTTCGAGAGTTATCTTCCGACGGTCGCGACAGCGCTTTCGCTCCGCAACTTACGGCGACCGCCGCGCAAGTCGGCCCGAATATCGCCAGAGCCCGGGCTCAAGGGTGAGGACCAGCTTGCGCAGCAGCCCGGCGAGTGCTGTTTCCCGCCCGCGGTCAGAGCCGCGAGCAGGGAACCTCCGCCGCGCCCCCGGGCGCGGCCATGCTGCTCGAACGCGGCGTGGCCGACGGCGGTCTATCTGACGCCCGGCGAAGGTTCACCTCAGCCTCGTCGCCACCGCGGCAGGCCACATCCTCGATGACCTGACCGACATGGCCGGCCTATGATCATGCCTCCGGGCACTGCCGCGGCTGGCGCCGGCCACCTGCCCGCCGACGTGATCAGGTACGAGCAGGCGGGCAGAGGCAGAGCCTTCCAGGCGGTCTATCCCCCGCGCCGACATGCCCCGCTCGGTCACCTGGAGGCCCGTACAGAACCAGGACTTCTGCGCGGGCGCGCCACACCGCCACACCGCGCGCCGACTGCCGCATAGTCGGCGTTTTGTAATTGTTCGAGCCGACTGCAATTCATCCGTTGGTCATGTGATGTGACCGGCGGTTCGGCTGCGGATGGTAAATCGTCGAATCGCCCTGAGGCGCTGCTCCCTTCGAAGGTCGCTTGTGCTGCTCAGTCGGCGGCTTCGCGGTCGGGTTCGGTGTCATGCTCGGCGGCGAGCTGGAGGATCCTCGCCGAGGGGATGATTTCCGGTTTGGGCGGCTGCAATATCGCATCCCGGCCGGATGTCGGCCAGCCAGGGAAGGTTTTGCCGGGGTCGCCCCAAACCGGATCTTCGCTGGGCACCATCAGCTGCGGGCGTTCGTCGTTCCCGGCGCCGGACACTTGATGCTGCATAGGTAGGCCGCGGATCCACGACGGAATCTCGGCGGGTTTTCCGTCGGAGGCCGAATGTTGATGCTCGCGCTCGATGTCGCTTGCGTGAGCTGGTTCAGCGGGGCGCATGGGCTCGAGCCTCTGGCCGGGGTAGCGGCGGCGCAGGGCGGCGTCAGCCGCGATGGCCAGGAGGCGCGAGCCGGCGGTGGCCTGCTCCCATTCCTGGCGGCCGACCATGGCGTGGTCCAGGGCCTGTTCGCGCTGCTGGTAGTGGTCGCGCAGAGCGCGGTAGGAGGCGGCCAGGGTCTCGTGCCGGGCGGCGCGGTCGTGGTCACCGTCCTTGCGGGCGGCGTCGGCTTCGGCGGCGGCGCGGATGGCGTCCAGTCCGGCGTGGAAGGCGCCGAGCCGGGCCAGTCGCAGCTCCTTTCCGACGTGGCGGGGAGCCCAGGCGGTCTCGGCGGCGTGGGTGTCCCGGATCAGCCAGAGCCGGCCGTCCCGCATGGCCCGGACGTCAGGGCCACTGGCCTGGCTGAGGGCGAGGAAGGCTTCGTGCCAGGCGGCCCGCTGGTCCGGCGTGTCCTGGGTGGGCTCGGGGCCGATCGGGTCGCCGGGGTGGTCATAGTCGTACATCTCCCGGTAGGCCGCGATCGAGGACGCGTTGCGCTCCCAGTCCTGCCGGGCGGCCGCATCCTCGGGTACCGGGCCGAGCGCCGTGAGAGCCCAGGCGGGCGTGGTCTGGGCGGCGTGCTGGCCGAGCCGCTGCTTGCGGTCGTCCATCATGGCGGCGATCTCCGCCAGGTACGCCCGGTGCTCGAGGTCGGGCTGGTGCGGTACCCGTTCGGCCCAATGACCTTGCGGGCGGGGGAGCAGCGGGTCGACGCGCGGCCGGATCCGGGCGTCCAGGACGGCGGCGATGTCCCGGGCGCCGGCCAGGTCCCGGGCGGCGATCGCTGAGCCGATGATCTCGGCCGGGTCCAGGCCGACGAGTTCAGCGGCGTGCAGGGTGCGGAACAGCCATCGGGCCTGGTGGGAGAGCGGCTGGCGGTGGCCGGGCGGGAGCGCGGCCGTGACGAGCTCGCGGTAGCGGTCGTGGCGGGCGGCCTGGGTTTCGGCGGTCCAGATCGCGTTCAGGATGGCGAGGTGGTCGACGCCGGCCAGGTTACGCTGCCGGACCACGGAGGCGGACAGCTCGGCGCCGTCGCGGCCCAGGACGTCGGCGAGCACGGCGATCGGCTCACGTTGTTCTGGCTGGGCTGGTTGCGCGCGGAAGAGCTGGGTCAGCCGGTGACCGGCGCGTTCGCGGCGGGTGCGGTAGTAGCGGCCGAGTTCGGGGGCAGCGCGGGTGCCGGGCTGCGGGTCGGCGGGCCGGGAGGGGGTGGTGAACACGAACGCCAGGTTGGCGTCGGTGCCACGGGTCATGGCCGGGTAGAGCCACTGCCGGTCCTCGGTGCCGGTGACCAGCGCGATGCAGGTGTGCACGGTGCCGCCCTGGGCGGAGTGCCCGGTGATCGCGTAGGCCAGGTCAGACGAGCTGTAATCGGCGTAACCGAAGGCCCGGTCGGTGAACCGTCGCTGGCCGGTCACCCGGTTGGGCTCCAGGAGGCGGCGGACCATGAGCCCGCGAGCGGTGACGGCCTCGATCCGCAGGACGTCGCCGTTGGCCAGGGCCCGGCCGGGCTCGCCCGCTTCGATGGCGTGGTCGTTGCGGCAGCAGATGATCAGGTCCCCGGCGGAGGCTTGAGCGCCGTCGGCGATCCGGACGGTGCGGCGGCTGTCGACCAGGCCGAGGTGGATGAGGTCGTCGCGGATCCGGGCGGATAGTTCCCGGCAGCGGGCCCAGTCCGCCGCCAACAGCAGAACGTCCCGTCCGGCCAGGTAGCTGGCCACGTAGGCATAGACGGCCTGGTCCATGGCCTGGTCGGGCGGGGCGCCGCGGATGCGGCCGTGCTGGTCGTACTCATCCAGCGCCGATGCGTCCCCGGAGCGCAGTCGCAGTGAAGCCTCGCGTTCCCAGGCGGCGGTGAACCGGACCGGTTCGGCGAGCAGGACGTAGCCGAGTCGGTCCGCCAGCAGCGCCATGGCGCCGCCGCCTTCGACGGCGGCGAGCTGTTCCTGGTCGCCGGCAAGGATCAGCTTGCACCTGTTCCGGGCGGCGTACTCGATGAGCACGGCGAGGTGAGTAATGGAGATCATGGAGCCTTCGTCGGCGACGATCAACGAGCCGGGCAGGATGCGTCCGCGTTGGATGGCAGCGAGCAGCCGGGTGGTGTTGGCGGCGATCTGGACTCCGGCGGTGTGGAGCTCGTTGGTGGCGTTCTGGGAGGTGGCGGTGCCGAATACCGGCCCGTCCCAGGCCCGGGCGATGGCGGCGAGGACTCTAGTTTGCCGGTGCCGGCCGGGCCAGTGATCACTTCCACGGTGCGCGCCGGGTAAGCGCGTGCCTAGACGGCGGCGGCCTGGTCCAGCCGCAGCCCGTGTGGCGCGGCGTGCTCGCGCGCGTCGTGTGCGCAGCCGCGCAACTGCGCGTCGAGCAGCGCCGTGTCGGCGCCGAGGCGCCGCGCGGCCACCTCACCAGGCAAGTGCGGAGTGCCTTGGGTCTGCGCGTGCGCGACGAGTTTGTCTTCCAGGGTCAGCTGTGCGGTGGTGGCGTATCGCGCGACGCCGGGCCGCGTGTAGACGCTGCGCCCGTCCAACTGGCGGCGCAGCGACGCGGGCAGCGGCGGCCATTCCGGGGCCTCCAGGCACACCACCTCGCCGGTCCGCCCGGACAGGGCCTCCTCGGCCAGGCCGAGCAACAGCTCGCGGGCTTCCTCCGGGCTCATGTGGCGGGTCTCCGGCGGCATGACCACGGCCAGTTGCTTGAGCAGGTCGTGCCGGGTCCAGGCGGGATGCTGGTCCGACACCAGGACCAGGGCCTTGGCCAGCGCCCGGGCCTGGGCCGCGCGCGTAGGCGGTCCGGTCGGCGCGCGGCCGCCGTGATGCTCACTCACCTGTGCGCCCGGGCTGCGCGCATTCGACACCGCTGGCGCGATGCCAGCTAGCTCGCCGCCGAGCGTGGCGTCCCACCGCGCGGCCAGCGCGTCCCAGTCGATGGCGCCTGCGTCCTTGCCCCTGCGCGACTGCAGCGTGGCGTCGTTGGCGATGTATAGCAGTTCGCGGGAGGTCGGCGCGCGGCCGTGCTTGCGCCGCCACGCCCGCGCGAGTTCACGTTCTTTCTCGCGCACCTGGACGGTGCGCGTGGAATACGCGTCCATCTGCGCTTGCGTGACACCTTTGATCTCGTTGCTGATCCTCAAGTTTTCTGACCTGCGGAAACGTTCACGCGCAAATGCATGCGCGACAGCGGAACCGCAGGAAGAGAGAAAAACGATGACCGTCCCGCAACCTCGGCCCCGACGGCCCAAGCCACTGGACGCCGGGCCGTTCGCCCCGGAGATCGGGTCGTTCCGGCTGCGTCTGGCCGCCGAGGGTAAAGCCGCCAAGACGGTGCGGACCTACACCGAAGCGGTGCAATGGTTCGCCGCCGCCCACCTGATCCCCGCACCAGCCACGCCAGATGGGACCAGGTCAGCAGCCATGACGTGCAGCGGTGGCTGGTCCACCTGCTGACCCGCTACAGCGACACCTACGCCAGCAACCAGTTCCGGGCGCTGCAGCAGTTCTTCCGCTGGCTCGCCGAGGAGGAGCAGCTCCTGGACCCATGACCCGGCTGCGCGCCCCGAAAGTGAGCGAGAAGCTGGTGCCGGTGTTCACCAGCGAAGAACTATCGGCCCTGGAGAAGAGCTGCCAGGGACGGACATTCGCCCAGCGGCGCGACGCCGCGATCATCGCGGTGCTCACCGCAACCGGATCCGGGCCAGGGAGCTAGCCGGGATCCGCTATGACGCGTGTGACCCGCGGCGCAGCGACGTCGACTTGTGGCGGCGGGAGATCACGGTGCGCGGCAAGGGCGGCCGGGCCCGGGTGGTCCGGATCGGCCACGAGGCGGCCAGGGCCGTGGATCGGTACACCCGGGTCCGGTCCAGGCACGCGCAGGCGTGGCGCTCTCAGCTGTGGCTGGGGGTGAACAACCGGGGGCCGATGACCGCGAACGGGATCTACCAGATGATCGCCCGGCGTGGCCGTCAGGCCGGGGTGGATGCCTGGACGCACCGGTTCCGGCATCACTTCAGCCACACCTGGCTCGACCGGGGCGGCGCTGAGGGAGATCTGATGGAGCTGAACGGCTGGTCCTCCCCGCAGATGCTGCGCCGGTACGGCGCCAGTGCCCGCAGCGCCCGGGCACGCCGCACCTACGACCGGGTGATGGAAGGCAGCCCGTAGCCGAAGCTGGCATGCTGGGCGCGTGGGCTGTGATGTGGGACCTGGTGCCGGCGGTCACCTCAGCCCTGCCGGGGGATAACCCGTCACTGGCGGGTTCTGAGAAATTGCCTCATACTCGGAAGCGTAAAGGGCGGAGGGAGGTGCCATGACTATCGCCGTTGAGGAAAGGCGTCTCCGCAGCCTGTTCGAGCGGGTCGAGGTCGTGGAGGACGTGGCGAGGACGCTGCCCGAGGATGACGAGCGCCGGACCAGGCTCCTGGCGGTGTCGGACAGCGCGCTGGCGGAGGAAGGCACCATACGGCCTGTTATCGCGGCCCGGCTGCTCGGGCTGAGCGAGAAGACCGTGCGTGCCTGGGCCGCGGCGGGCGTCCTGGCCGTCGCCGGGCACTCCCCCCGGCTGCTGCTGGACGTGCGCAGCGTGCACGCGGTCAGTCATCTGCTCAGTGAGCTGCGGGCCGCCGGGCAGGACCGGGACCTGCTGGACCAGGTGTGGCGCCGCCTTGAGGACGCGGCACTGCTGGATCGTGATGATTTGCGTGACAGCCTGGACCAGATGCGCCGTGGCGAGGGCCGCGTGCTCCGCCCGGTCCGCGCCGACGGTCCTTCGGAGAGCCGCTAGAGTCCGGGGCGTGCCCACCGAAGTCATCGCCACGCCCCGCGCGGACCAGCAGATAGCCGGGCTGGACCGCACCCATGCCAGGGCGTTCGGCGAGTTCCTGGATGACCTGGCGGCCCGAGGCTGCCAGGCGCTCGGCTACCGGCTGAGCGGCCCTGCGCCCGTGGACCACCTGTGCGTCAAGCACCTGCGCGACTCTTTAAGGTGGTCGTCGCGTTCGAGGGACAGCAGCGGGCCTGGATCTTGCTGGTCGGCCGCCACGATGACAAGGACCCGGTCCTGAACGTCTATGCCGAGCTGTACCGGCTGCTCGGCGTGGAGCCGCCGGACAGTGCCGGATAAGATAAGCCGCCGTGCTGCGACGAGAGCACCGAGCTGCCGCCAGTCCTCGGCGCAGCCGTCACCGAGTTCGTCGACCGTGCGGCAAAGGTCCGCAGGACAAGGCGCCAGCCGACGTCGTTACCGGTATGCGGCGCGCCGTCGAGCAGGGGCATGGACAGGGAGCCGGCGTTCTTCGTTGCGTGCCATCGGCCCGCGCCGAAAGGTCGCGGAGCCCTCAGTCAAACGGGTGCGACGGTTTCACGTTCTGTCATAGGCATCTGCAAGCTTGACGCACGGCATCCGCCCTACCTGCATCGGCGATCTGGTCGTCAAGGTAGCTACTCTGGGTCGCGCCAGACTGGACGATCTGTACGCCACCACGCGGACACCCTGGTCGGCCGACCTCCGGATCTGCCGAATAGCGGGCGTCGCGTGCTCGTATACTCATGCGCCAACCTATATGTCGCTAACGGTTGCGACGATCGCCAATTCAGCCCTGCCGCTCGTATCGGCGGCGTGCCGAGCGATGCTCCTATGCCTTGCCAAGGGGATTCTTCTAACATTTTTGGCCTCATTTTGGGTCCTGGACTGGAATGGTGATGGGGCCAGGGTGGGCCAGGCAGGTCGAGCCGCGAGGGCCTCGCATTAATGCCTGGGAGCAGCATCGGGCGCGAGCCGCATGACGAGGAACTGAGCCTGACACGTGCAAAGTGCTCGTTGCGGCTATTCTCGTCGCACTGACGCTTCCGCCGTACCGAGGGCTGCCCGTACCGTTAGGCATGAGAATCCGGCGGCCGGATTCCCGGCGGCAGAACCACCAGGCGTCCTTGTCTCTGCGGCGGATTGGGCGTAGTGTAAAAGCAGAAAGGTGTACCCGTCCATCCTGCGTATGGATGAATCGATATCCTTTTCGGCTGCTCTGGACCCCGGTAGCGCCTTACGTGCAGCTAAGCCGAGGATGACATATGGCGGCATCTGACCTTTTCCGTGCTCGCTGTCGGTCAACGACGCACGGCTTGCGAGCAGGAAAGGGGCGACGCAATGGCGATGGACTGGCATGACACTTTGATGGGATCCGTGCTGGTGATTTCTGGCGGGCTGACGTTCGCATACACCAGAGCCGCTTCGAAGATTCTGCTCATCCTGACTCTTATCGGTGCTGCCGCCACGATCGTCATCGGTGTGCTGCTGTTCTTTCATCTTGCCTGAGGCGCTGCATCCGAGGAGCGTCCATCAA
>JBAUAY010000454.1:0-8398 GCA_049676235.1 Streptosporangiaceae bacterium | reverse complement strand
TGGCCGCCGCCATGACCTACACGCTGCTCGTGCTGCTCGCCGTGCTGCTGGCCAAGGGGAACGCACGTGGCGGCCCAGGGCGCGCCCGCGCACTGCTGGCCGCGGGCCTGATGCTGGCGCCCCAGCTCAGCGTCACCTCGATCCTGCTGCTCTCGCCGGACCACATCGGTACCGCGGTGCCCCTGCTGGTGATCTGGCTGCTGATCGACCGCTCCCCAGCCCGCTGGTACGTGCCCGTGCTGGTGTGCCTGCTGTTCACCTGGACGATGGTGGCCGACTCGATCGTGCTGCTCACCGGCATCGTCCCGCTGATGCTCGTCGGCGCGGGGCGGGCCTTCGCCGGGCTGCTCAGGCGCGGCGGCCCGCGGGCTCCGAGGTGGTACGAGCTGAGCCTGGCAGGCGCGGCCGCGGTGGCCGGCATGGCCGGCTCGTTCGCGCCGAGGGTAATAGTGGCGCTGGGCGGATTCCACCAGTCGCCGGTCGGGGCCGGCACGGATCTGGGCCAGCTGCGGCACGGGGCGTGGGTGACCTTCCAGGCCTTCCTAGAGCTCTTCGGCGCGAACGTCTTCAACACGAGTTACTTCGGTGCCCGGCCCGTCCTTGAGGTCGTCTTCGTGTCTCTGCACCTGGCCGGGGCGATCGTGGCGGTCTGCGCCCTCGGCGTGGGGCTCGCCCGGATCTTCCGCTTCGGCGAGCTGATCGTGCCGGTCTTCGCGGTGGCCATCGTGCTCAACCTGGGCGCCTACATGATCAGCACGCACGCCCAGGACCTGCTCGGCGCGCGCGAGATGGCCGAGGTGCTGCCGCTCGGCGCGGTGCTGGCCGGCCGCGTCCTGGGCGACCGGGTGGCGGCCTGGACCCGGACGGCGAAAGCCTGGTTCGTCCCGGGGCTCGCCGTGCTCGCGGCCGGCTACCTCGCGACGCTCGGCTACGGCGCCGCGCAGCCTTCGGTGCCGGCCGAGAACGAGACCCTGGCCAGCTGGCTCCTGGCGCACCGGCTCACAGACGGGCTGGCCACCTACTGGCAGGCCGACAGCACCACAGTGGACAGCCACCGCCAGGTCCTGCTCAGCGCCGTGGTGCAGGATGTCCGCGACCGGCTGATGCCCTACCAGTGGGAGACCGACGACGCCAACTTCGACCCGGCGCGGTACCACGCCAGCTTCGTCGTGGCGGACGGGCCTGACGCGCTGCCAGGCATGCAACTCTCCGCGGAACTCACCTTCGGCCGCCCGCGGCGGATCTACCGCGCCGACGGCTACACCATCATGGTCTATGGCACGAACCTGCTGGCCGACCTGGACGGACCGGGCCGGACCTAGCCTGGCGCGGTCTTACATATACAGAATGCGTCGCCTAGCCACCACCGCAAGCGCAGGCAGCACGCAGGCGGCGATCATGCCAAGATAGCGCCAGTTCAGGTAGTGCCGCGGCGTGGCCACCAGCAGCACCAGCGCCATTAGGTAGGGCTCGATGAGCGAGCGCCCCTCGCCGAACGTGCTGGTCCAGATCTGGCTGGACAGCAGGCCGAGCTGGAGCACGAAGAAAACGAACGCGAGCCGCTCGTGCACCGGCGCGGTGGTGAGGGTGAGCACGGCCATCCCGGCCAGGATGAAGATCGCCAGCGTGGCGTACTCGAGCAGGGAGATGTCGATCGGGCTCAGGTGGGCGGTGTTGATGTGCGCGGCGTCGTACCTCAGCGCGTCGGCCATCGCGGTGAACGGCACGGTGAGGTTCCTGCTGCTGTTCGCCAGCAGCGGGAACTCGCCCTTGACCACGAAGTGCACCGCGAACTCCACCAGGCCGTACGCCGCGGCCGGGACCACCCAGGTCAGGTCGGCCAGGCCCGGCGTTGCCCTGCGGCGAGCCATCGCGATCAGCCGGGTGACCGCGATGGCGGCCGGGGCGAACAAGATGGTTTCCCTGGTGATGGCGCCCCACGCGAACAGCGCGGTGGCGAGCAGGTACATCGGGGTGCTGGCCCGCCGGTAGGCGAGCAGCCCGCCCAGCATGCAGGCCTCGGCCAGCGGCTCGGCGGTGTCCCGGCCCACGCTGATCACCAGGCCGAAGTAGCCGGCGAAGGCGAGCCCCCACAGGGCGTGGCGGCCGGCGTCGCGGGCGAACATCCCGCCGAGCATCGCGATAGCCGCCACCCCGACCAGGTTGAGCGCGACCAGCACGACCGGCACGAGCTGGTGCTGCCCCAGGGAGAAGATCCAGGCCAGTATCGGGTACCCGATGCGGGTGTACCGGTAGGACTGGTCCATCGTGATGCCGAACGCGGTGTGGTTCCAGTTGGCCGGGTCCAGGGCGAGCCGGTAGTAGAACTGCCCGTCGTAACCCGCGGACGGCACCAGGAGCAGCCCGCGGGGAAGCTCGGCCCGGTGCGTGTAGACGTGCCCGGCCATGATGAACAAGCTGAGATGCCCCTTGGCCCAGATCTGCCAGCGGGCCAGGACGAAACCGGTCCAGCCGAGGAAGGCGATGATCCCCGGCACCAGCGGCCGGTTCAGTCTCGACCACAGCGGTAGCGGGCTGTGCCGGAGGGATCTATCCTCTTCCGACGTCGACGTGAGCTGCAACCGCGAGCCTCCACCAGGGCTGTCTCGACGTGAAGGGCAAATTCTTGGCCAGCGCGCAGCTTACCAGAGCGAGGTCAGCCCATGTCGCCTCCTGCTTGCCGCTACCATGAACGTTTGTGTCCTGGCCGCCGTCTCATTCCGGAGCGCGCAAGCAATTGCCTTCTTGGCCTCGGCTCGCGGGCGGGAGCGACGGTCCTCCGCCTCTGGCGGCCGGAGCCGAGGGGACGCAGCCGGCGGCCGGCGTCGGCGTCAGCTTGCTGAGCACCGCATCGCCGCGTCGTCACTGGCCCACCCCCTGGGCGGTGACGGTGATCCTGGCGACCGTGCTTGCCCTCGCCCTCAGGTTGTTCATCCTGACCAGGCCAGGGATGCTGACCGATGTCACGGAATACGACGACGGAGTGTATGTCGGCGCCGCTATCAGGCTGACGCAGGGCGTGCTGCCCTACCGCGACTTCGCCTTCGTGCAGCCGCCGGGGATTCTCCTGCTGATGACGCCGGTCGCGCTGGCCGGGCGGATCTTCACCACGGCGGCGGCGATGGGTGCCGCGCGGGTGCTCACCGTCTGCGCCAGCGCCGCATGCGTGCCGCTGGCCGGAAACCTGATGCGCTACCGGGGGATAGTCGCGACGGCGCTGACCTGCGGCTTCCTTGCTGTCTATCCCGACGGCGTGTTCACGGCGCGCACCGTGCTGCTCGAGCCGTGGATGAACGTGTGCTGCCTGATCGCGGCAAACGCCGCGTTCAGCCGCGGCCGCCTGGCCAGCCCGGGCCGGCTGGCCTGGGCCGGCATCGCGCTCGGGTTCGCCGGCACGGTGAAGTTCTGGGCGGCGGCGCCCGCCGTGGCGCTGCTTGCCCTGTGCCTGATCACCTGCAGGCAGCAGCCCGGGCGGATACGCGCTTACCTCGCCGGACTCGTGGCCGGCTTCTGCATTCCCGTCGCGCCTTTCGTGCTCGCCGCGCCCGGGGCGTTCGTCCGCGGCACACTGCTTTACCAGGCGAGCCGGGTCGGCGCGCACGTGCCCGTGGCGCTCCGGCTCGCGCACGTGACCGGCCTCGACGCGGTGCTCAATACCGAAGGCCGGCTGGCGCTGGCGTCGTCAGGCAACTCGCTCGCCCTCGGCGTTGCCGCCCCCGCCCCGGGGGCCGCGGTGGGCTGGCTCCCGTTCGTGGCGATCGGGGCGCTGGTCGCCGTGCTGGGTATCGGTTACTCCTGGAACCGGCGCCGACCGTCGCAGCTGGAGTGGTACGCGCTCGCCGTGACGGCGCTCGCGACGGCAGCTGTCCTGGGGTATTCCGCCTTCTTCTATCACTATTCCGAGTTCGTGGCGCCGTGGCTGGCGCTGGCCCTGGGGGGAGCGAGCGCATACCTGCCCGGCCGCGCGAGCATCCGCCGGATAGCCGTCGCCGTTACCGCGGCGGCAGTCCTCGGCGCGGCGGCCATCCAGGTACATGCGCTGGCGCCGCTGAGCACGCCAGGCAGCGCGCAGCTCGGACGGAAGATCCCGCCGCACGCATGCGTGGTCACCGACGAGATCTCGCTACTCGTCTCGGCCGACCGGTTCGAGATTCCGCCCGGATGCCCCGATGTGATCGATTCTCTCGCCACCACCCTCATGCTCAGCCACGGAGTCAGCATGCAGGGGGGCGCCGGACACATGGTTTCGGTGGCGGACGCGTGGCGGTCCATCCTCGATCGCGCCCGGTACGTCTGGCTGTCACCGGGCAGCGCCCGGCGCCTTCCGGTCGACGCCTGGTTCCGGGAGGACTTCGCTCCGGTCAGCGGGTACGTTCCGGGTATCGGCCAGCTCTTCGAGCGAAGGGGCTAGTCGATGCAACCCGGGCCTCGGCCGGCCACACCCGTGGTCGGCGCAACCGCGGAAGCGGAGACCTCGCCCCAGGACGCCGCGCGATCACCCGGCCGCTGGACCTGGTCCTGTCGGAAGGCGGCGGCCTACGCGGTAGCAGTGGCCGCCTTTTTCTGCGTGTACCTGCGGTTGTCCAATACCTCCGCGCTGAACTCGGACTCGTCGAACTACCTGCTGATGGGGTGGGACCTGCTGCACGGCAACGTGCTGCTGCATGGCTGGTACATGTCTGATGTCTCGGTGTACACCACCGAGCTGCCGCAATACGCACTGCTCGAGAGCTTCCTCGGCTTGCACCCCGAGACGGCGCATATCGCGGCGGCTATGACCTACACGCTGGCCACTTTGCTCGCGGTCTTGCTGGCCAAGGGCGGTACGTCCGGCCGAACCGCCCTCACCAGGATGCTGATCGCGGCCGGAATCATGGTCGCGCCGCAATTGGGCGTGGGTGTCTACACCTTCACTATGGTCGTGGACCACATTGGCACGTCGGTTCCGCTCCTGGTGCTATGGCTGCTGCTGGACCGGGTTGACAGGTCGGCGCCTCGATGGTGGGTGCCGGTCCTGACGACACTGCTGCTTGCCTGGGTCCTCATTGCCGATGCCATCGTCCTGATCGTGGCAGTGGCGCCGTTGGCACTCGTCAGCGGGATACGTTTCATCCAGGGCGTGATGGCGGTCGGCGGGCCCGTTTCCTCAGGCTGGACCCAGCGGGTCCGTGCTCAGTGGTACCAGCTCTCTCTGGCCTGCGCCGCGGCCACAGCGATCATCTGGGCGCGGCTGGCAGAGCGGCTGCTCAGCGCGCTCGGCGCCTTTGCCGTGCACCCCGTTCCATTCGCCCTCACCCCGTGGCAGCAGGCGCGGGAGCGATATGTTCAGGCGCTGTGGAAGGTACTGCAGCTTTTTGGCGCGGACTACCGCGGGCTGGTCGGCGTCACCTTGGTGGTCGCGGTCATGCACCTCGTGAGCGTGGCGCTGGTCGGCTGGTCGATGCTGCGGGTGGCCAGGCGATTTCTCGGTGGCGTGCCTCTGGTGGATCAGGTGCTGGCTGTCGCCATCTTGGCCAATGTCGTGCTCTACGTGGTTTCGGACGTGTCACAGCAGGGTCCGCACGAGATAGCCGTTGTCATGCCCTTCGGGGCAGCACTGGCTGCGCGGACACTGACACGTCGAGCCGGCCACGCGCACCGGCCCGGGGAGCGCCGTGCCGCCGGCGGCAATTCGATCTCCCGGGTCCGGCTGGCCGGCTACGCGGCGGGCGCGCTGGTCTTGGCCGGATACCTCGCAGGTCTCGGCTATGAGCTGACCCAGCCGGCGGTGCCGCCGGAAAACTCGGCGCTCGCGTCCTGGCTGACCGCTCATCACCTCACCTACGGTCTGGCTGGCTACTGGCAGGCCAGCAGCGTGACGGTTGAGGGCGATGGCCGTGTCGCGATCAGGGCGCTGGCGGGCGGGTCGATAAGACCCTACCTGTGGCTGGCGAAGACGTCCTGGTACGACTCTGCGTCGCATCGCGCCACCTTCGTCGTCATCGACACCCAGACGCCTACCTTCGCTGCCTGGCTACCGCGCGCGACGGTCGAGCGATATTTCGGCCCTCCGGTCAGGACCTATCACACCGGTCCCTACACCATCCTGGTCTGGGACAAGAACCTGTTGGCCAGCATTTCCCGGTGAGGGGCGCGGCGGCCGTCATGTCCTGTTCCCCGACAGCAACAGGAGCAGGTTCCGGCGCCAGACCATGATGGTGTACGGCCCGTAGTGGTAGGTCCGCGCCGGTCGGCCGAAGCCGGGCCAGTTCGCAGCGGAAGGCGCCTTGGTGATGACGAAGTTGGCGTAGTGCGAGCGCGGGTCGTACCACGCGGCGTTAGCCTCCCAGTGGCGTGCGGCCGCGGCGCCGTAGGCCAGCGGCGCCACCGTGACCCGCCCGCCGCTGGCGAGCGTGACGCTGCTCGCCTGCCAGTAGCCGCCCAGACCGTACGTGAGATCGTGCGCGACGAGCCAGTCCGCGACGGCCTGGTTCTGCGGTGGCGTGGGCGCCCCGGCGGCGGCGTAGCACAGTGCGCCGAGGTAGGCGGCTAGCACGACCGCCAGCGCGGGCTCCAGCCTCGCCCGGATCAGCGGCCCGCCGAGCAGGCGGCCGGCCAGCACGGCGCTGAAGGGCAGCACGATGGCGATCTCGTGAGCGAAGCTGACATTGGGCACACGCGTGCCGAACACGGCCGCGCCGAGCATGATGACCGTGCCGGCCACCAGAAGCTGGCCGACCCGGTCCAGGCCGCCGAAGAAATCGCGGAGGCCGGCCAGCAGCGCGAGCGCCGCGGCGGTCACCGCCACGAGGTGCAGCAGGGCCAGTGCCGTCCCGACCCCGGACGGCTGGCCCCAGAAGTCGGCGCCGAAGAGTACGAGGACGGACTCGCCCGTCACCTGGGCATGCGCCGGCACCGACGCCAGGCCGGCCAGCAGCGGGCCGGACAGCGGGGCCACCGAGAAGCCGCCAGCAGACCGGATGGCAGCCAGCGAGGCCTCAGCCAGTGGCACGGCCCCCGCGCCCGCTGCCGCTAGGGCGAGGTCGTACCCCCACTCTCGCGGCCGGACCCGCCTGCAGATGAGCGCCGCGCTTACCCGGCCGGCTCCGACCAGAACCAGCGGCGCGGCGGCCGCGTAGGTGACTACCGGGTCAGCGACCTGCGCCCAGGTAAGCATCAGGCACACTGCGGCCGGCACCAGCCAGCGCAGCTTCCGGCCCTGCCACCCCTCCGCCCGGTCGAGCAGCAGCAGGATCAGCAGCACTGGCACCCCGGTGCCGGTGTGATTGGGCGCCCCGAGCAGGGCGTCAGTGCCGCGAAAGATGCCGGGAGCCAGCATTATCCCGGCGGCCACCAGCGCGCGGACGATGCCCTCGCGGCCGTGCGCGCGGCCCTTCGCCAGCAGTGCGGCAGACAGCACCAGCAGCGTATAGGTCAGCGCCGAGCACACATGCACCACGTCGGGGCGCAGCCCGCGCACCGCCTCCACCAGCACGTACTCGGGAAGCTCGGTGGTGTAGAACGCCACGTCCGAGAGCCACCAGCCGTGCAGCAGGACGTTGCCGTGCAGCATGTCCCAAGCCTGCATGGCGTTCGCGGCGGCGTCGGAATCCACCCGCCAGGTCATCGCCTGGCGCAGATACAGGACGAACAAGCCCGCCACCGCCAGCATCACCCCGACGGACCAGGGCAGCCACGACCGGCCGATACGCCGGGGGCTCTGAGAGGTCTTGGCATCGCTCACGCGCATGCTCGCGCCGGTCACCCGTAGAGCCTATGTCCGGCCGGCGGCGGCAACACACCCCGGATGCTGTTGTCATGGGGCGACGGGACGTAGCCTTGGCGTGTGGACCGGCGAATATTCGGAGTCGAGAACGAGTACGGCGTTACCTGCACCTTCCGCGGGCAGCGGCGACTCTCGCCCGACGAGGTGGCGCGCTACCTCTTCCGGCGCGTGGTGTCATGGGGCCGTAGCAGCAACGTCTTCCTCAGGAACGGGGCGCGGCTCTACCTGGACGTGGGCAGCCACCCGGAGTACGCGACGCCGGAATGTGACAACGTGCTCGACCTGGTGGCCCACGACAAGGCGGGGGAGCGGATCCTGGAGGGGCTGCTCGTCGACGCCGACCGGCGGCTGCGCGAGGAGGGCATCGCCGGTGACATCTACTTGTTCAAGAACAACACCGACTCCGCGGGCAACTCCTACGGCTGTCACGAGAACTACCTGGTCGGCCGGCACGGCGAGTTCGGCCGGCTGGCCGACATCTTGATCCCGTTCCTGGTCACCCGGCAGATCATCTGCGGCGCGGGCAAGGTGCTGCAGACCCCGCGGGGCGCGGTATACTGCGTCAGCCAGCGCGCCGAGCACATCTGGGAGAGCGTGTCCTCGGCCACCACCCGGTCCCGGCCGATCATCAAC
>JBAUAY010000453.1:0-3243 GCA_049676235.1 Streptosporangiaceae bacterium | reverse complement strand
ACCGACCCGTGGACGCCGCGGTTCCTGCGGGTCTACGGTACGGCCGAGCTGACCGAGCGGCCCGGCCAGTTCGGGTCCGGCCCGTACCTGCGGATCACGCCGGAGATCTCGTGGAGCTGGAACCTGGGCGGCCGCCCGTACGGCGACGACGCCGTTCAGTCGGGTCCGCGCCGGACCGTGCATCGGCCTTAACCCTCCGAAGGCAGCCGGTACCGGGGCAGCGGCGTGGGCAGCAGCAGGGCGAACCCGGCCATGCCGCCGAGGGTCGCGACCCATAGCGCGGGCCGCAGCCCGATCGCCGACCCTAGCAGCCCGCCGAGCAGCGCGCCGAGCGGCCGGGTGCCGTAGTTGACGGCCTGGAACGCGCCGGTCACCCGGGACCGCAGCGTGTCCGGGATCACCGCGGCGAAGATCGCCCCGATGCTGATGTCGAGCACCATCACCCCGAACCCGGAGCCGAACTCCGCCGCGAACAGCATGGCCAGGACCATCGAGCGGCTGCCGTGCGCGAGCGGCCACAGCACCAGCGGCGCGGTGAACAGCAGGCAGCCGGCCGTATACGCCCAGCCGACCCCTATCCGCGCCGCGATGCGCTTGGTGACCACCGAACCGAGCAGCGCGCCGACCGCGGCCACCCCGATCAGCACGCCCACCGTGCCGGCCTTGATGTGCAGCACCCGCACCGCGTAGAGCAGGTAGAGCGCCGCGAACATGAGGTTGAAGAAGTTGACCGTGGCCACCGCGATCAGCGACGCGCGGACCAGGGGCGAGCCCGCGATGAACCGCGCCCCCGCCAGGACCGAGCCCGGGCCGTCATCGGTGGGCGGCTCGGCCGGCCGGATCCGGCCGAGGAAGAACGCCGAGCCGAGGAAGGACAGCGCGTCCACGGCGACTGCGACCGGGGCGGACAGCACCTGCACGAGCACCCCGCCGATGCTCGGCCCGCCGACGAACGACAGCGCCCGGCTGCCGTAGATCAGCGACTGCCCGTCCACGTACCGCTCCTCCGGCACGATGGACACGAACAGCGTCGCGTCCGAGACGTTGAACAAGATGCTCAGCGCCCCCGCGCCGAACGTGACCGCGTAAAGCTGCGGCAGCGACAGCAGGTGCAGCACGTAGCAGGCCGGGATGCTGGCGAACAGCGCGGCCCGGCCCAGGTCAGCGGCGATCATCGTCCGCCGGCGCCGCCCGCGCCGGTCCACCCAGGCCCCGGCCGGCAGCCCGAACAGCAGGCTCGGCAGCCACTCAAGCGCGGTCAGGTAGCCCATCTGGGCGGCGCCGGCGTGCAGCACGAGCACGGCCGCGAGCGGCAGCGCGATGCCGGAGATCTGGTCGCCGAACATCGAGACCGTCGACGCGCTCCAGTACCGCCGGAACACCCGGTCGCGCAGCAGCGCCGGAACCATGTCAGCGCTGCCCGGCCCGGAAGTCGTTGGGAAAAGCCAGGTGCAGCCAGGTGACCGGGCGCGCTCCCGCTGGCCGCAGTTCGGGCTTGACCTGCCGCTCGAAGTACTCATCGACTAGCTCAAGCACCCGGTGGCTGAGATCACCGAGCTCGTCCGCGGTGACCCAGAGGATCCGGTCGCCGAGGGGGGCCGCCTCCCGCCACTCGGCCGGCTGCCCCGGCCTGGCCTCCTGCCAGCGCATCAGCTGCTCGAAATACCGCTCGGCGATGACCGTGTTCAGCAGGCTGGTCGCCGCGGCGGTCTCCGGGGTGCCGTCCCCGGCCGAGTCCCACGCGGTGGACGTCGTGGTCGCCTGCCACGGCTTCTCCCGCCCGGTCCCGCCGTCGGCCTCCTCGACCAGCCCGTACTTGGCCAGCTGACGCAGGTGGAACGAGCAGGTCCCGGACGACTCGCCGAGCAACTCCGCGGCGCGCGTCGCGGTCAGCGGCCCCTCCGTGCGCAGCAGCCCCATCAGCGCCATCCGCACCGGATGCGCGTAGGCCCGCAGCGCCCGCGGGTCCGTCAGCTTGGTGACCGTACGGCCCTTGGCCGTCAGCTCTTCTTCCTCAGCGCTCATAATGCAAAGATAGCTTTGCGAACATTACTTTGCAAAGGTTTCTTCGGAAAAAGATCATTATCCCGAACGAGCCCGGGTCCGTGCCCCCCGCCGCCTCACCCGCCCTCGCCGCTTGACGAACCTCCCTCGTCCTCGCGGTCACTTCAGCCCCTTCAGCCCCGTCGGCGGAAGAATGAGCCGCTTCGCGCTGTTCGGACCAGTCGTGAACAACGTGGCTTTGACCTTCGGCCCGCGGGCCGTGCCCCTTTCGGTGCTCGACCTGGCGCCGGTGCCGGACGGCGGGACGGCGGGCGATGCCCTGCGCGCCACGATCGACCTGGCCCGGCAGGCCGAACGCCTCGGGTTCCGGCGGTTCTGGGTCGCCGAGCACCACAACATGCCCGGCATCGCCAGCTCCGCGCCCCCCGTACTGATCGGCCATATCGCCGACGCGACCGAATCGATCCGGGTCGGCTCCGGCGGCGTCATGCTGCCCAACCATGTGTCGCTGGTGGTCGCCGAGCAGTTCGGGATGCTGGAGGCGCTGCATCCGGGCCGGATCGACCTCGGCATCGGGCGCGCGCCGGGCACGGACCAGGTCACGGCGACGGCGCTGCGCCGCTCGCCGGAGGGGCTGTCCGCCGACGACTTCCCCGAACAGCTGATGGACCTGCTCGGCTTCTTCACCGGCCGGTGGCCGGAGGGTCACCCGTTCGCGCAGATCACCGCGGTGCCGGGCCGGGGCAACCAGCCGGACATGTGGCTGCTCGGCTCGAGTGGCTACAGCGCCCAGGTGGCCGGCTTGCTCGGCCTCCCGTTCGCCTTCGCGCACCACTTCAGCGCGGTCAACACGCTGCCCGCGCTGGCCCTGTACCGCCAGCACTTCCGCCCGTCGGAGGTCCTCGAGCGCCCGTACGCCATGGTCGCCGCCGCGGTGGTGTGCGCCGAGACCGACGAGCGCGCCCGCTGGCTGGCCGGCTCCGGCGCGCTGTCGTTCCTGCGGTTGCGCTCCGGCCACCCAGGACCGCTGCCCTCACCCGAGGAGGCGGCCGCCTACCCTTACACCGACCTCGAACGCGCGTTCGTCGAGGACCGCCGGGCCTCCAGCATCACCGGCTCGCCGGAGACCGTCCAGCGCGGGATCAGCGAGCTGCTTGAGGCGACCGCCGCCGACGAGCTGATGATCACCACCATGGTCTTCGACCCCGCCGACCGCCTGAACTCCTTCGAGCGGGTCGC
>JBAUAY010000452.1:0-4566 GCA_049676235.1 Streptosporangiaceae bacterium | reverse complement strand
CCATCGTGGTGCGGATCTCTTCGCGGTCCTTCTTGTAGACGCCGGGCTGGATCACGCTGGCGTCGTCGGTGTAGTCGGCCACGAACGTCTCGGCGTCGTTGGCTTCCCACGCCCTGTACAGGGCCGCAAGCGGTTCGAGAACGGCCTGCCGGTCGGCGTCGGATGCCGTGGTGGTCGTGCTGGTCATCGGTCTCCTCGTTTCTCTCCACGTGGTGGCGAGCGCCACCCGTGGGAAGGACGGACGGGCCCGCCCGGAGGGGACACCTCCGCGCCGCGAAGCCGGAAAAATTTTGAACTAGTACCGCGCCGAGGCTTGATCAGACACCAGCCGGGGCGGCCCGGGGCTTGAGCAACAAAAAAACGGCCAGTGGCGGTAGCGATTCGAGAACCGCTTGGTTACCGTCGGTGGTCATTCGGATCTCGAAAGAGTATTGGCGGCCATAAGGACCCGGCGAGGCGCAGCCGCCCGGCACCAGGCGACATGATGGCTTTCACGACGACATGGGAAACGGCAGGATGCCTGTCAAGCCACATGTTCGCTGGCACAGGACGGGGTCTGCAGCGGCCACGCCCGCTCCAGCTGACCTAACTGGTAGGAACGGAAGTTGATGAAACCGGGAGCAGCCTGCTCGGTCAACCCCACGGTTAGGGTTCCCTTCGTGCGCAGTAGCCGCTTGGCGTGGTGGTCAACCGGCCCTCGGTGTGGCCCGACCGATGACTCTTCCGCGCCGTGCTGGTCTGTATATGCCGAGGACCGACTCACGGGGAGGCTGACGCCGTGCGGAAACTGACCTTCGGCATGAACCTGAGCCTGGACGGCTACATCGCCGCGCCCGGCGACGACATCGGCTGGAGCGTGCCGAGCGACGAGCTGTTCCAGTGGTGGTCCGACCGGGTGGGTGCGACGGGCCTGGCGCTGTACGGGCGCAAACTGTGGGAGACGATGAGCTCCCACTGGCCGACCGCCGACCAGCAGCCTGGCGCCACACCGGCGGAGATTGAGTTCGCCCGCCGCTGGCGGGACATGCCAAAGGTGGTGTTCTCGTCGACGACCAGCACGGTCGACTGGAACACCCGCCTGGTCACCGGCGACGCGGTCACCGAGATCACCCGGCTCAAGGCCGAGGACGGCGGCCCCATGGACATCGGCGGCGCCACACTCGCCGCGGCGGCCATGCGGGCCGGGCTGATCGACGAGTACGTGTTGGCCACCGCACCGGTCTTGGTGGGCAGCGGCACGCCGTTCTTTACGGCCCTGGACAACTGGGTGAACCTGAACCTGGTGGAGACCCGGGCGTTTCCCGACGGCGTGGTCCTGACCAGGTACGAGACCAAGCGCTGAGCGCCCGACGTCGGATCGGCGCGAGGGCTTAGAGCCACCCAAGGATCTCGTGGGCGCTGTGTTCCGAGGCGATCGTGATACCCCTGCCGGATCACAGGCCGTGTATGTAAGGGCTGGCCTCGAATTCGAGTCCCGGTCGGCTGACTGGAAGGGCAGCCCCTTCCTCGCCACGAGCGGCAGTCACGTGTCGGTCTGGCGCAAGGCCTGACCGCAGCAGCGGCTCAGACGCAGATCAGGACGTCTGTCTCAGCTCTCGTGCGGCGGCGATGTACTCAGCGTAGGTGCTCGCCGACCCGATGGCGTGGCGCTCGATCGTGGATGGGTGGCAGCCGAGGGCGTCGGCGATGATCGGCACTGGCCCGAGTTTGGTCAACTGTGGGGACTGACCTGCAGGAACGAGATCTACGCCGTCAGGAGGGAGTAGTCGCATCTACTTCAACTCCCGTTGTTCCAACGCCGATAATGTACATTATGTAAAGTAACGAAGCA
Source organism: Streptosporangiaceae bacterium (assembly GCA_049676235.1). GTDB lineage: Bacteria > Actinomycetota > Actinomycetes > Streptosporangiales > Streptosporangiaceae > Palsa-504. The sequence continues at coordinate 2,735 of JBAUAY010000452.1, read as the reverse complement.
TCAGGCGCGCCGGCGGAGTCCTCACCTGACGCGCGGAAGGCCCCGGGACGGAGCGGGGTGCCGAGCACGTGGCTGACCAGGGTCCGGTGGGCTGCGTGGAGGGTGCGGACGGCCGCGGGCGTCAGGCCGGGCTTGACGGGCTCGCGACCGCCTCGGGGCCGCCCTGGTTTGGTCGGGATCCATAGGTGGCCTGGGTCGCTGCCTTCGAGTTCGGCGATGATTGCCGCTCGGGCACCGAGCCACCGGGTCAGGATCTGCACGGTCGGATTGCTGAGCGGGCAGGATCCGTCGGCGAGTTCGACGAGGGCCTCGCCCTCCAGATGCAGGGCGCTGACCTTGAGCCGGGCGAGTTCGGGGACGGTCCGGCCGGTGTCGGCGACGAGTGCGGCAACGGCGGCGGTACGCAGCGATGTCCCGGCGTTAGCGTGGACGGGCCTACGGGCGGCCAGGTCGTGCAGGAGGCGCTTGGTGTCGGCAGGGGTTAGGTAGAAGCCGCGGACGGGCGGCTCGCTGTCATGACGGTCGGGCAGGCCGAGGAATTCGGCGAAGGCGTTGTAGGAGTCGATGCGCACGCGCATCGAGTTGGGATAGGCGACCGCATCGGGACCGCCCAGGGTGTTGCGGGTGCGGGTGCTGCCAGCGGCCGCGTCGAAGAGCCATGCCTCTGCACGCGCAGGGTCCATGAGCTCACCGACCGCGATATCGATGACGCCGGCGGCCTGCCGGGCATGCTGCAGGTACTCGCGGAGGAAGTGTCTGCGGATCCGCCGGGTGATGCTGGCGAACTGGCAGTCGGCCAGGTGACGGATGAAGTCGTCGATGGCGTCTTGTGCAGGCCTGCGGGCCTCCCCCGGAGCTGACATGCCGCGAAGGATATCCGCTCAATGCTGATAACAGCAAGAAGCGTGGCGGCGTGTCGGCCCTGGTCCTAGCTGAATGGCCTCACTTAGTCCGGGTCGAACCGAAGTGAACCGGCACGATCCGTCTTGATTCGACCCGGACCAGTCCACTCCCCCAAGGCGGCGACGGTTCATTGGCCACACCCGCTTCTTGCTGTTATCAGTATTTGCGAGCGGGCCAAGGGAGAGGCATCTTGATCTCTCGGGCCGCTACCCGGCTTCCCGCGCCGCCACGCGGGCCTGCTCCAGCTGATCAAGGCTGACCGGGCCGGCCTCCGGCAGGCCTATAGCCGTCCACGCCTGCTGCGCACGCGCCACGTCGCCGCCCGCCTCTTGCAGCACCATCTTCTTCGCCGTGGTGTTGGGCACGGTCCCGTCGACACCGAGATCCATCAGGTGCGCCAGCATCCGGACCGACTGATTCCGCTGTCCTGTCTTCCGCTCGTTATACCGGTAGACCAGCACCCAGCGTCCTGCCAGGGAGCTGGCCCGCTCGATCAGCGCGTGTCCGCGCTCGGTGTCCTTCTGCTCGGTCCGGATCGGCTCGCTCTCGCCGGACGGCAGGCGCAACGTGAGCAGCCCGCGACGGCTCGATTCCTCAATCTCGACCTTCTCCAGGAACGCGATGAAGGTCCGTGCCGACTCCAGCCGCTCGATGTCCTGCCTCGCCTGCTGGGCGATCAGGTGCAGGTCGACGGTCAGGCCGTGCACCCGGCGGCCCCACGCCGCTTCCTCACCTGGAGGACACGGCCCCGCAGCCTGGGCAGCCGCGATGACAAGGCTGTAGTGGCTGTTGTCCACGCCGCCCATTATCGCCCGCCGGGGCCAGCGTTCGCGGGCGAGCCGCTGTGCGCTGGGGTTAGGTTCATTGAGACGCGACAAACGCATCCAGTAAGCCGTATCCCCCGGCATGTGCCTGAAATGACAAGAATGACAGGCTTGTCACTCCCGCCTGAGGTCTGCGCTCTTGGCCTAGTTTGCGCCGGTAAGCGAGACTGGGTGGTGGCGGGCGGTGATGGAGCATGGACGGGCAGCCGGATATCTTGTCGTTCGAGCCGCGGCCGCGGCGCCATGACTGGTGGTCAAAGGCCGGCGGCGGCGGCCGGATCACGATCGTCCTGGTCCTGCTGGCTTGCCTGGGCGTGATCACGTCCCTGGCGCTGCTTGTGGCGGACCGGGATCACACGATCACCGATCTGCGCACGGCGCTGCGGAATTCCCGGCATCAGTCGCCCGCCGTGGTGGCGGGACCGGCTCTGCCCGTCGATTCCGGTAGCGCCTTGTTCACGCTTCCTGACGCGGCGCTCGGCTCGTTTTCCGTGGTCGCGGTGGCCGTCCGCGCCAGGCCCGGCTCGACTCCGGTTACCTGGCTTTTCGTTTACGGCCGGCATGCCGTTCCTGGCCAGCGCTATGGCCTGCTCGAGGGCACCTGCGGAGGCCAGTATGTCACCCCATCCGACCTGGCGGACGGCATCGCAGACGGGCACGGCGACCTTAGGATCGCCGCGCAGGATTCCGCCATCGACCCGCAGGCTCCTGGCGTCTGGGTCATGCTGTACCGGTGGGAAGACGGCGCGCCCCTGGGTGGCGTCCAGGGGCCGCTGACCGGCAGCGGTGCGAAAACCTTCCCGTCCGCGCCGCCGTGCTGAGCGGACAGTTACCCGTCTGCTCCGCAAAAGCGCCGAGGTCGCAGTGATCGTAGTGGACGTGGCCGATGAGCACGCCGTCCAGGCAAAGCAGGCGGTCCGCCAGTGTCAGTGGGCGGTCGGCCCGCTGGGAATACCGCTGTCCCGGATCGCGCGGAGAACCTGGTCGGGAGTCTCCTGCTGCGGCGCG
>JBAUAY010000451.1:0-2467 GCA_049676235.1 Streptosporangiaceae bacterium | reverse complement strand
GGATAGGGCGGCGAGCCCGCCCGCTCCAGCGGCCTGTCCAGCATGCGCCGCCGCGCCGAACGTAACGGCGGTACCTTCCAGCTGACTACCCCCGCAAATGGCGGCACCCACCTGGCCTGGACCGCCCGCCCGCGACCCTCAGGCTAAGCGCACAAGCCAGGGCCGAAAGGCCCTGATGCTGAGCAGTGACCTGGGCGTAGCGTGGCCGACATGGCCTTGCGACCAGAGCGGCGGGACGTTACGGCGTTGCCGGATCTGCTGCATGGGCGGTCCCGCGCTGGCCCGGTCCGCCAGGAGCGCCCCGTCTACGTCGACTTGCTGCCACCGTGCAACGCCGGCTGCCCGGCCGGGGAGAACATCCAGGCCTGGCTGGCGCACGCCGAGACCGGTGACCACGAGGGGGCGTGGCGGCAACTGGTCGCTGACAATCCGATGCCGGCGATTCACGGCCGGGTCTGCTACCACCCGTGTGAGAGCGTCTGCAACCGGGCCAGCCTCGACAGCGCCGTCTCGATTCACTCGGTCGAGCGGTTCCTCGGCGATCTCGCGCTCGAGCGGGGGTGGTCGTTCGACCCGCCCCCGGTCCGCACCGGCAGGCGGGTGCTGGTTATCGGGGCCGGGCCGAGCGGGCTTTCCGCCGCCTACCACCTGGCCCGGCTCGGCCATGAGGTCGAGATCAGGGATGCGGGCGATCAGCCCGGCGGGATGATGCGGTACGGCATCCCGGCCTACCGCATGCCGCGCGACGTCCTGGACGGCGAGCTGGACCGGATCGCCGCGCTGGGCGTGCGGATCACCCTGGGCCACCGGGTGGAGGACCTGGACGCGGAGCGGCGCGAAGGCGGCTTCGACGCAGCCTTCGTCGCGGTGGGCGCGCACTTGTCTAAACGGGTCGATATCCCGGCCAAGGACGCGGGACGGATCGTGGACGCGGTGTCGTTCCTGCGCAGCGTGGCCTCGGGTGAGCGGCCGGTGATCGGGCGGCGGGTCGCCGTCTACGGCGCCGGTAACACCGCGATGGACGCCGCCCGGGTCGCCCGCAGGCTCGGCGCGAACGACGCGCTCATCGTCTACCGCCGCACCAGGGCCCAGATGTCCGCTCACGAAGAGGAGGCGGAGGAGGCCGAGCGGGAGGGGGTGCGGATCAACTGGCTGCGCACGATCACCGCGTTCGACGGCCCTGAGCTGACCATCGAGGCCATGGAGCTAGATGAGAACGGATTCCCCCAGGCGACCGGGCGGTTCGAGACGCTCGCCGCCGACACCGTTATCCTCGCCCTCGGCCAGGAGAGCGACACCGCATTCCTGCGTCAGGTGCCCGGAGTGGAATTCAGCCGGGACGGCACCGTGCAGGTGTCGCCGTCCATGATGACCGGAGGCGCCGGCGCGTTCGCCGCCGGCGACATGGTGCCGTCCGAGCGCACTGTGACGGTCGGCGTGGGGCACGGCAAGAAGGCAGCCAAGAACATCGACGCCTGGCTGCGGGAAGTCGCGCCGGCGAATGTAGCCAAGCACGAGCTTGTCTCGTTCGGCGACCTGAACTTGTGGTACTTCGGCGACGCCGCCCGCCGGCAGCAGCCGCAAGTCTCCCCGCAGGAGCGGATCGCGGATTTCGGCGAGGTGCTCGGCGGCCTGTCCGAGGGCGAGGCGACCTACGAGGCACGCCGCTGCCTGTCGTGCGGCAACTGCTGCGAATGCGACGGCTGCCTGGGCGCGTGCCCCGAGGACGCGGTGATCAAGCTCGGGCCCGGCCACCGGTACGAGTTCGACTATGACCGGTGCACCGGCTGCGGCGCGTGCTATGAGCAGTGCCCGGTGCACTCCATCGAGATGATCGCGGAGGGCTGATGACGCGTGCCACGGTCGACGGCAATGAGGCCGCCGCGTCGGTCGCCTACCGGCTGAACGAGGTCTGCTGCATCTACCCCATCACGCCGTCGTCGACGATGGCCGAGCTCGCGGACGAGTGGTCCAGCCAGGGCCGGCCCAACGTGTGGGGCAGCGTGCCGGCCGTCGTCGAGATGCAGAGCGAGGGCGGGGCGGCGGGAGCGCTGCACGGCGCGCTGCAGAGCGGGGCGCTGGCCACGACCTTCACCGCCTCGCAGGGCCTGCTGCTGATGATCCCGAACATGTACAAGATCGCCGGTGAGCTGACTCCGGCCGTGCTGCACGTCGCGGCCCGGTCGCTGGCCGCGCAGGGGCTGTCCATCTTCGGTGATCACTCCGACGTGATGGCGGTGCGGCAGACCGGGTTCGCACTGCTGGCGTCGGCCTCGGTGCAGGAGGCGCACGACCTGGCGCTGGTGGCTCAGGCGGCCACCCTGGTAACCCGGGTGCCGTTCGTGCACTTCTTCGACGGGTTTCGCACCTCGCACGAGCTGAACACGATCGAGCTGCTGTCCGACGACGACGTGCGGGCGATGGTTCCCGAGGAGCTGGTCCGCGCGCACCGCGGCCGGGGGTTGAC
>JBAUAY010000450.1:0-1525 GCA_049676235.1 Streptosporangiaceae bacterium | reverse complement strand
GTCCAGCAGTGCCAGCGCCAGGCCGGGGCGGGCCTGGGCCAGCAGCACCCGGACCAGGACCAGGTGTCCCCGCTCCCGCGGGAAATACGGCTCGTCGTCGGCGTGCAACCCGGTCTGTTCCGTCCAGCAGGCGGCGGCGGCCAGGTCGCCCTGGGCTAGCAGCAGCCGCGCCCGCTGCGCCCGGACCGGGTTGAGCAGGCCCGCCGGGCCCGGTGAGGCCTGCATGGCCTCGGCGATAGCCGCCAGGGCCCCAACCGGATCGCCGTTGGCCTGCCGGATCCACGCCAGCGTGACCAGGCCGGTGGCCAGCGGCGGGATGTAGGCGAACTGGCGGCACAGCGTGATGCCCTCGGTGATATGCCGCAGCGCGGTATCGAGCTCGTCCCGCTGGTAGGCCACCTCCCCCAGGCCCACATACGCCGGCCCCGCGGCCGGCGGAGGCGCCCGGCCGGGCACTGCGGTCATCTCCAGTGCCTGCCGACAGGTCCGGGCGGACGCGTCCAGGCTGCCCTGGGCGCGCTGAACCTGGCCGAGCAGATAGAGAACCCATGCCGTCAATGTGGGCAGGCCCGCTGCCTGCCAATCGGCGATGCTGGACACGAAAGTGTGCTCAGCCTGGGCCAGCTGACCACGGAGCCACTCACCGACGGCCACGTACCGCCGGGCGACGACGTGCAGCAACCGCTCGCCCTCGTCGGCCTCCGCCACCGCCCGTGAGGCGAATGCCACCGTGGCGTCCGCGTCACCGCGGAGCTGGGCGAGGAGGCTGCGCTGGAGCATGATCAGCGCAGGGGCATTCACCAGCAGGCTGCGGGCCCGGCCGACGGTAGGCTCGAACGGCTCCTCCGCTGCGCGGGCGTAGGCCTGCTGAGCTGCGTCGAGCAGCGGTTCCACCGCCTCCAGGCGCCCGCTGAGCAATGCGAGGAAAGCCTGCGTCAGCAACAGCCGCGGCCGGGACCGGACCAGGTCCTCGGGCAGCGCAGACAGCCACCGATGAATCGTCGCCCCTTCGCCGTGCAGGAAGAAGACCGCGTCGTAGTGCTGCTCGATCAGCCGGGCGGCCCAGGTCATCTCCCCGGCGGCGACCGCGTGCCGGATCGCGTCATCGGCCAGGCCATGTTCCTCGTACCAGGCTGCCGCGTTACGGTGCAGTCCGGGAACCCGGCCGGGCTGTTCGGCCTGCAGGCGGGCGCGGAGCAGGTCGGCGAACAGGTGGTGGTAGCGCCACCAGCCGCGCACCTCATCCAGCGGCACCACGAACAGCCCCGCCCGTTCGACCTGCTCCAGCAGCGCCTGGCTGCCAGACCGGCCGGTGACCGCGTCGCACAGCTCCCCCGACAGCCGCTCCAGCACCGAGGTCTCAAGCAAAAACGTGCGCACCTGCTCACTCTGGTGCTCGAGCACCTCCTCGGCCAGGTAGTCCAGGACGTAGCGGTGGCTGCCGGTGAACGCGGCGACGAAGCCATCGACGTCGGTCTGTCCGCGCAGCGACAGGCCGGCCAGCTGCAGCCCGGCCGCCCAGCCC
>JBAUAY010000449.1:0-2939 GCA_049676235.1 Streptosporangiaceae bacterium | reverse complement strand
GCCCGACCGCATTCACGCCTACCCGGCGCGCCGCCTCGGCAATGGCCGGATACAGCACGGCGCAGCGTCCGGTCTGGTTTGTCCGCGTCTGCCGGCGCACGGCGGTAGCCACGACCGAGTCGGTCATTCGCAGCAGCACCTCGATCGCCGCATCAGCAGCAGCGTCGACGTCCGCAGCAGCATAGGCCGTGGCCAGCGCGGGGGCACGTCCGGCGAGGGCGAGGTCGTGCAGCGCGGCGAGGATCACCGTGGGGTGCCGCTTGCGCGCCGGCGCCGCCTCGATGGCGCGCAGCGCCTCGCCGGACTCACTCAGGGCGACGGCGACGCGCTCGTACAGCGGCGATGTTCCGGCGGCGTCGACCTCGCCGAAGTGCCGGTACACCTGAGCGAGCGTACCGGCCCTACCCACGGGTACGGCGCTTCCTGCGAGCGGCCCTGGCATCCCGACGATTCTAGCCATCAGAACGGCAACCGCCGACCCTTCACCTGGCACAAGAGCGCGGAGGAGATCCTCGACCGACTGGCCGGCTACCGCCGCTCCCGCACCAAATAGCGAGCGCTCCAACCTGACAGGACACTAGGGCTTGTCCGGCAAAGCCGGGCGGGCTAGGTTCAATGGGTTTCCCGCGGACCCCGCCTGTGTGTCTGGCCTGTCAGCGTGGCCGTCGTTGCAGAACGTCAGCGAGCACTGTCGTCACAAACCGTTTGACGGTTACTGTGCTCGGCGGGCCGGGTTCGCGATCTGAGAACAGGAGATGCCCCCCGCCGACCAGGGAGAGTGTGAGTGAGTCGATGTCGGCATCGGCCGCGATGCGCCCCCGGTCGCGCTCGTCGGCCAGGTAAGCGGAGACCGCGGTCGTGACCTGGGCGAGGATCGCGGTGCCGCCTCCGGCTTTGGCTTGCCGTAGTCGCGCGCGCAGCCCGTCTCGGAAGGTGATGAGCGGGATGATCGCCGTCGGAACCGGCCCGAACAGTGTGGTCAGCGCCCCGGTGAGATTGTCGGTCACAGTGCCGGTGCCGGCCGACTCGTGCAGCGCACCCGCCTGCGCCTCAAGCTGTGTGGCCCGGTCGAGCACAAGCTCGGCAAGGAAGGCGTCGAAGTCGGTGAAGTGCCGGTGCAGGACACCTTTGGCGCAGCCCGCCTCATCGGTGACAGCTCGGCTGGTCAGACCGCTTGGCCCATCGCGTAGCAGCACGCGTTCGGCAGCGTCGAACAGTTGCCGCCGAGCATCGCGCAAATGCACTCCAGTCGGCACTCACAGATCCTCTCGGTACGTCGGCCAGCCGGCACCAGTAGCCTGGTGGGCATGTGCCCACTATTGTGGGCGCATGCCCACCGTACCGCGAAGACAACCAGAACTGCCTCTTCCAGAGCTGCACAAGGCGCGGCCGATGGCCGAGTCGTTCGGCACCGATGCAGAGGGATACGACCAGGCCCGTCCCGGCTACCCCGAGGCCTTGGCGGCGCGGATCGTCGCGGGAAGCCCCGGGCTTGACGTACTCGACGTCGGCACCGGCACCGGCATCGCAGCCCGCCAGTTCCAGGCCGCAGGCTGCACCGTGCTGGGCGTCGAGCCGGACGCGCGGATGGCCGAGTTCGCCCGCGCCCACGGCCTTGCGGTCGAGGTAGCAACCTTCGAAGCCTGGGACCCGGCCGGCCGAACGTTCGACACGGTGATCGCCGCCCAGTCCTGGCACTGGATCGATCCGTTCAGCGGTGCCGCGAAGGCGGCCCAAGTGCTACGCCCAAGTGGGCGGCTGGCGATCTTCGGCCACGTGTATGAACCACCCATCGAGGTCGCCGAGCCGTTCGCCGCCGCCTACCGGAGGGTGGTGCCAGACTCGCCGTTCGCCAATCTGCCAGCTCGCCGCCCGCTGGACACATACCAGACGGCGTACGCCAAGATCGCCGACACGATCCGCGAGACCGAACAATTCAACGAATCCGAACAGTGGCGATTCGACTGGGAGCAGTCCTACACCCGCGACCAATGGCTGGCCCTGCTGCCCACCACCGGCGGCCTCACCCGACTCCACCCTAACCAGCGGGCCGACATCCTCGATGCGGTCGGCACCGCCATCGACGCTCTTGGCGGAGCCTTCACGATGCACTACACCACCCTGGCGACCACCGCGGCACACGTCAGCGCCTCGTGACTTACCAGGACGTGTTTGGCCCGCAAGGTCGGCTGAGGCCGGGATGTGAGCGTAGGGCCATGTCGCGTTTCCCAACAGGCACCGGCGCATGGCCGGACGGACCGAGCGCAGTCGGCCAGAGGCGCTGCGCGACGACAAGGCGTACTCCTCCCGTGCCATTCGGCAGCACCTGCGCGCCCGGCGCATCCGGGCAGTAATCCCAGCGATCACGACATAAAGACCGGTCGGTCATCGGGGTATCCGGCGGACACCTACTAAGGTGACCGGTAGCGGCGCTACGGACACCTGTGGGGAGATCCTTGGTGACTGAAGGGAACGGCCACGTCATCGATCCGGCCGGTGACGCCCGCCGCGTCCTGCAGGCGGTCGTGGCCGAACAAGGGCCGGAGGCCCTGTCGAACGCGGTCATCATGGACGGCGTCTGCCAGGCTCGGTTGAGCAACCTGCCCGGCGAGGCTACCCTCATCGGCAGCGCGGCTCGGGCCGACGTGCCGGCGCTGCTCCGGAACCTGATCCCCCGGCTGGGCAACTACGGCGCGATCCAGTCCGTCGCCACCACCCTGGCCGATGCGCACGGGCTGGATACCGCCGCCTGCGTGTGGGTCGTGCGCGAGTTCGCGCGCGCCCTCGGCCTGATCGCGTCGGGCGGAACCCATCCGGCGGCCCGCGTTGAACCCGATGGTGGCAGCGGTCAGGGCACAGCGCCTCCGCCCGGACCCGCTGGGCCGGGCATGGGCGCTGCGGGCATGGGCGCGGTAGGTACGGCTGCCGCGGGCGAGGGT
>JBAUAY010000448.1:0-6359 GCA_049676235.1 Streptosporangiaceae bacterium | reverse complement strand
CCGGCGCGGGCGCGGTGAGCGCCACGCCGAAGGACCTGGTACGGATCCACGTCCACGGCAGCGGCGTCCGCCGGGATGGCCGCTGGGTAGTGCCGAAGGAACTGGACGTCAAGGTGAAAGGCGGCGGCGTGACGCTGGACTTCACCGAGGCGGTGATCACGCAGCCGCTGCTGCGCATCACCGCCGAGGTGACAGGCGGAGGGCTCAGGCTGATCACCAGGCCGGGCATCGAGGTGGACGCCGGTGACATATCACTGCACGGCGGGAGCGTCACGCTGCCCGAGCCGCCTGACCCTGGCGTCCCTGTCCAGCTGCGCATCGAGATCGCAGGCTCGGTTCACGGCGCAGGCATCACCGCCGGGCCGCCCCCTCCACCCCGCCGGCCGCGACGCACGTTCTGGCAATGGCTGCACCGCGCCCCGCGTCCCCCCGCCATCGCCGCCTAGCGCGATGCCGGGTGCCCGATGGGAGCCTGAATTTCAAGATCCTCACAGTTGACGCCTGCGCTGTGCGCCGTAGCCGGATGATCGAGGTGGCCTAGAGCTTCCGCAAGTAGAGTTTCCCCAAGCAAAAGGAGAAAGACATGCGGCTTTCGGTCAAGGCAGGGCACCTCCCGCAGCGCATCGCGGCCGGCGCGTTCATCCTCAACTCCGGCATCGGCAAACTCTCCGCGGACGAGGAGACCGCCGCCCAGCTCCACGGGTTCGCCGTCGGCACTTATCCGTTCCTGGCGAAGCTCAAGCCCCGGGATTTCGTCCGGCTCCTGGCGGGGTGCGAGATCGCGCTCGGCTCGGCGCTGCTGGTGCCCGTCATTCCGTCCGCCGTCGCGGGCGCCGGGCTGGCTGCGTTCTCCGGCGGCCTGCTCGGCCTGTACGCCAAGACGCCAGGCATGCGTAAGGAAAATACCCCCTTCCCGACCCAGCAGGGGATCGCGCTGGCCAAGGACGTGTGGATGATGGGCATCGGGCTCGGCCTGGTCATTGACGACCTCACCGATCGCCCGGGCCAGAGCGACTAGGGTCTACCCGCCGGACGCCGGGACGGGACCGGTATGCGATCGAGGTCGCGGGCCAGCACCACCCCGCCGCCGAACGCCGACGCGGCCTCGCCGGCCAGCCGCTCGTCATCCCCGGACTCGTAGCGCTGCGAGAAGTGGGTGAGGACGAGCAGCCGCGCCCCGGACTGCGCCGCGACCTGGCCCGCCTGCCCGGCGGTCAGGTGCCCGTAGTCGCGGGCCAGCGCGGCCTCGGCGTTGGCGAAGGTGGACTCGCAGACCAGCATGTCGGCCCGGTCGGCCAGCGTGAAGACCGCGTCGCACAGCCGGGTGTCCATGATGAAGGCGAACCGCTGCCCTGGCCTGGGCTCGCTCACCTGCTCGACCGTCACCGTCCGGCCGTCGGCCACGAGCAGGCCCTCGCGCTGCAGGCGCCCGATGTCCGGACCGGTGACGCCGAACATGTTCAGCTTCTCCGGCAGCATCCGCCGCCCGTCCGGCTCGGTCAGCCGGTACCCGATGGTCGGCACGCTGTGCGACAGGGCCCGCGCCTCCAGGCGGAACACAGCCCCGCCCGTTATCGGGCCGTCCTGGCTGACCGGTCGTTCGCGTAGCTGCAGGCGGTCGCGGAACAGGGACGCGTGCCTGAGCCGCCCGAACACCTCCTGGCTCTCCGCCGGATAACAGACCTCCACGACGTGCGCGACCTGGTCCAGCGACATCCGCTGCAGCACTCCCGGCAGGCCGAGGCAGTGATCCCCGTGAAAGTGGGTGATGCAGATGCGGGTGACCTGGCTGGCCGTGACCCCGGCGAACAGCATCTGCCGCTGGGTTCCCTCGCCCGGGTCGAACAGCAGGCCCTCGTCGTCCCAGCGCAGGAAGTACCCGTTGTGATTGCGGCTACGGGTGGGCGCCTGGCTCGCCGTGCCGAGTACCACCAGTTCGCGATTGGACACGGCACCTCACCCTATGCCCCCGCGCACGCCACCATGATCGTCACGCGGAGCCCGCGCCCGCCGGTTACGGCGAAGGATGCACGACCAGGGCGCTGCCGCCGCCGAGGCGGACCGGCTCGGCGATGGCTTCGACACGGTCGCGGCCGAGGATCTGCAGCGCGGTCGCGTCACCCGGGTAGTTGTCGAGGGGGAGTACCGGCCCGGTGGCGAGAGTGAACTTCTCACCGAACTGGCTGGTCAGTTGATGGGCCAGCGCGCTGTTATAGAAGTCGGGTTCGGCCAGTGAGGTGGCCGAGTTGCTCTGGCTCACCCGCGGAGCCGCGAGCGCCGCCGGCAGTGACATGCCGAAGTCGACGTGGTTCAAGATGATCTGCAGGATCGTCGTGATGATCGTCGATCCGCCGGCCGCGCCGACGCTGAAGACCGGCTGACCACCGGCGAACGCGATGACCGGTCCCATGCTGGACCGCGGCTGCTTGCCGCCGGCGGGCAGGTTCGGGTCATGGGCTCCGGCGGCGGGCGGAGCGAAGTCGAAGTCGGTCATTTCGTTGTTGAGCAGGAAGCCGTAGCCAGGCACGGTCTGGCCGCTGCCGCCGAAGAAGTTGATGGTGTTGGTGTAGGCGACGATGTTGCCCCACTTGTCGGCGGTGACGATGTTGTTGGTGTGGCCGCCCTCCGCCGCTGCCTGCGGCGCGTTCTGAGTGCCGCAGCTTCCGTAGGGCGGATACGGAGTGCCCGGGGCCACCGGGGAGACCAGCGCCTGGTTGTGGATCAGGCAGCGCCTGGTCGCGGCGAACGCCGGGCTCAGCAGCCCGGATAGCGGCACGCTGACATAGCGGGGGTCGCCGACGTAGGCGTCGCGGTCGGCGTAGGACAGCCGGGATGCCTCCAGGTAGTGGAACAGTGCCGTCGCCCTGGGCTCGGCGGACAGGTTGTATCCGTTCAGGATGTTCAGCGCCTCGCCGACGGTGGACCCGCTGCTCGACGGCGGCGCCATGCTGTAGATGTCGAGGCCGCGGTAGCGCACGTGGGTCGGCGGCTGGACCCGGGCCTGGTAGGCCCGCAGGTCGCTCGTGGTCATGATGCCGGGCAGGGCGACCACGGTTTGCCCCGGGGTCAGGACGGGGTGATCGTCCGCCTGGACGATGGCCTGGCCGAGGGGCCCGTCGTAGAGATAGGACGGGCCGTGGCGGGCCAGCAGCCGGTAGGTCTTGGCCAGGTCGGGATTGCGGAGCAGGTAACCCACGGGCAGGGGGTTACCGGCCGGGGTCAGCAGCAGCGAGCGGCTGGCCGGGTAAGCCCGCAGTTCGGGCAGGTCTGACTGGGTGAGCTGGACGAAGTCTGCGTCGACGCGGAATCCGCGCTCCGCCACCCCGATCGCCGGCTGGAGGTCGGTCGCCAGGCTCTCGCGGCCGTACCGGCTGACGGCCGTGGCCCAGGTGGCCACCATGGACGGGACGCCGGTGGCCAGCGGCTGATCCGATGCGTAGTCGTAGCCGAGCGGCTGGCCGGTCTTCGGGTCGGTGAACATGGTCGACGTGCACGCGGCGGGACAATTCTCGCGGCCGTCAATGGTCACCACCTGGTGGGTCTTGGCCAGGTAGATCACCATGAAGCCACCGCCGCCTGGCCCCGCGACGAACGGGATGGTGACGCCCAGTGCGCTCGCCGTCGCCACGGCGGCGTCGATCGCGTTGCCGCCGTGCTTCAGCACGTCGATGCCGGCCTGGCTCGCATCGGTGTCCATGGAAGCGACCGCGCCCCCTGAGCCGACCGCGACCGGCTCTTTCACGCTGCCGGCTGGAGCCTGGCTGGCGGCAGCACGTACCCCGGATGGCAGAGCCAGAAGCACCAAGGCAAATGCAGAAACGGCAGAAACGGCTGGCAAGCGACGCATGAGCACCTCCGCCCACATCGGCACGGACCCGACCATCCCGTCTCGTCTGCTCGATACCGATCGCGTTAAACCAACACAAGCACACAAATAGGTAGCGGCGGGTTCCTGGCGCAACGGGAACCGTCCATCTGCCCGCCGCGTCTCGAGGGTGCGTTCACCCGCCGAGGGTCAGGACCGCCGGGGCAGGTAGAGGTCGGTGATCGTGCCCTCGAATGCCTCCGCCGCCAGGGCGACGGTCTCGGACAGCGTGGGGTGCGGGTGGATGGTCAGCCCGATGTCGGCCGCGTCGGCGCCCATCTCGATGGCCAGCACCGCCTCGGCGATGAGGTCGCCCGCCGACGGCCCGACGATGCCGCAGCCGATGACCCGCCCGGTCACCTCATCGAACAGCACCTTGGTCAGCCCCTCGGAGCGGCCGAGGGTGAGCGAGCGGCCGCTGGCGGCCCACGGGAACACGCCCTTGCCGTAGGCCACGCCCGCGGCCCTGGCCTCGTTCTCGGTGACGCCGGCCCAGGCCACCTCGGGGTCGGTGTAGGCCACTGACGGGATGGCGCGGGCGTCGAAGAAGCTGTTCTTGCCCGCGGCTACCTCGGCGGCGACCTTTGCCTCGTGCATCGCCTTGTGCGCCAGCATCGGCTGGCCGACGATGTCGCCGATGGCGAAGATGTGCGGCACGTTGGTCCGCATCTGCTTGCTGACACCGATGAAGCCGCGTTCGTCGACTGTGACGCCGGCCTGCTCGGCGCCGATCAGCTTGCCGTTGGGGCTGCGCCCCACGGCGACCAGGATCCGGTCGAAAGTGTCGGTCGGCGGCGCCTTCGGGCCGTCGAAAGACACCACCAGGCCTTCCGGCCCGGCCTGCACGTCGGTCACCTTCGTCTTCAAAAAGATGTCCTCGTATAGTCGGCCGATCCGCTTGGCCAGCGGCGCGACCACATCGCGGTCAGTGCCCGGGATGAGCTGGTCGAGCAGCTCGACGACGGTGATCCTCGCGCCGAGCTCGTGGTAAACGGTGGCCATCTCAAGCCCGATGATCCCGCCACCGATGACGAGCAGCCGCCGCGGCACCTCCCGGATTTCCAGCGCGCCGGTGGAGTCCATGACCCGCGGGTCCGAGGCGGGGATGAACGGCAGCGTCAGCGCCTCCGAGCCGGCCGCGATGATCGCCCGCTCGAAGCCCACCGAGACTACACCGCCTTCGGCCAGCTCGACCCGCAACTCGTGCGGCGAGGTGAACCGGCCGTCGCCGCGGATGGTGGTGACCTTGCGCTGCTTGGCTAGTCCCGCCAGACCGCCGGTGAGCCGCCCGACCACACCCTCCTTCCAGGCCCGCAGCCGGTCCAGGTCGATCAAGGGAGGGCCGAACGCGATGCCGTTCTCGCCCATCTCCTTCGTTTCGGCGATGACCCTGGCCGCGTGCAGCAGCGCCTTGGACGGGATGCAGCCGACGTTGAGGCAGACTCCGCCGAGGGCCGGCTCGCGGTCCACGAGCACGACGCGCCGGCCCAGGTCGGCGGCCCGGAACGCGGCCGTGTACCCGCCCGGCCCGGCCCCAAGGACGAGTACCTCAGCGGTCTGGTTCTCCACGTCAGCCTCCACCAAGACGTCAGAGCACGAGGCGGCGGACGTCCTCGAGCAGGTGGCACAGGTACCGGGCGAACCGCGCGGCCAGCGCCCCGTCGATGACCCGGTGGTCGTAGGACAGCGAGATCGGCAGCATCAGCCGCGGCACGAACCCCGAACCGTCCCAGGCCGGCGCCATCTTGGACCGGACCACGCCGAGGATGGCTACCTCGGGGGCGTTGACGATGGGCGTGAAGGCGGTCCCGCCGATGCCGCCCAGGCTGGAGATCGTGAAGCAGGCGCCCTGCAGGTCGGCCGGCCCGAGCTTGCCCTCCCTGGCCCGGGCCGAGACGGCCCCGAGTTCCCGGCTGAGCTCGGTGACGCCCTTGCGGTCCACGTCACGGATCACCGGCACCACCAGGCCCTCGGGCGTGTCCACGGCGATGCCGAGATGGTAGTAGCCCTTGTAGATCAGCGCGTCCTTCTCCGGCGTCAGCGAGCTGTTGAACTTGGGGAATTCCCGCAGCGCCGAGACGCTGGCCTTCATCAGGAAGGCCAGCAGCGTCACCCGGTAGCCGTCGGCCTTGGCGGCCGCGTCGAGCTCCCTGCGGTAGGCGTCCAGGTCGGTGATGTCCGCCTCGTCGTCGTGGGTGACGTGGGGGACGTTGAGCCAGGACCGGTGCAGCGCCGGCCCGGACAGCCGCTGAATGCGGGACAGCGGCCGGATCTCAACCGGGCCGAACTTCGAGAAGTCCTGGGCCGGGACCTCCGGGATGCCGCTGCCGGTCGCCACCACCGCACCGGCATCTGCCCGGGCCGCCGCCGGCTCGCGGGCCGCCGCGATCACGTCGTCCTTGGTGATGCGGCCCTTCGGCCCGTTGCCGGCCAGGGCGGTGAGGTCAAGGCCGAGCTCGCGGGCCAGCCGGCGCGCGCCAGGCCCGGCGTGCAC
>JBAUAY010000447.1:0-4144 GCA_049676235.1 Streptosporangiaceae bacterium | reverse complement strand
TACTCGGCGGCCAGCTTCCTGGCCAGTTCCAGGCAGTCGTCGAACGAGCCTTCGACCTGCAGCAGCCGGGCCCCGTGCACCAGCGCCTGGGCGAGCTTGCCGATAGCGATCTTGCCGCGCGGCACGAGTACCGCGCAGGTGATCCCGGCCCGGGCCGCGTAGGCGGCGGCGCTGGCGCTGGTGTTGCCGGTCGACGCGCAGATCACCGCCTTGGCGCCGGACCCGGCCGCCATGCTGATGGCTACCGTCATGCCGCGGTCCTTGAACGAGCCGGTCGGATTGGCCCCCTCGACTTTGAGGTATACCTCGCAGCCGGTGCGGGCGGACAGGACCGGGGCGGGCAGCAGCGGGGTGCCGCCCTCGCGCAGGCTGACTACCGGCGTGGCTTCGGTGACCGGCAGCCGGTCCCGGTATTCGGCGATCACCCCGCGCCACGGTCCCCCGGCGCGCCCGACTTGGAGCTGAGGTTCAGTCATGCTCACTCCTCCTCCCCTTCCACCCGCATCACGCTGGCGACCGCGCGGACCACCGGCAGCGCCTCGAGTTCGCGGACGGTCGCGGCGAGCGCCGCGTCCCGTGCGGCGTGCGTCACGATCACGAGCTGGGCCGCCGTGCCCCGGCTGGCCTGGCGGACCGCCTCGATGGAGACGTCGTGCCGCGCGTACGCCTCGGCCACCGGGGCGAGCACGCCGGGCTTGTCGTCCACGTCGAGCGAGACGTGGTAGCGGGTGATCGTCTCCCCCATCGGCATGACCGGCAGCCCGGCGTAGGTGGACGCGTCCGGGCCGCGCGTGCCGGCCAGCCGGTTCCTGGCCACGGCCACGATGTCGCCGAGCACGGCGCTCGCGGTCGGGGTGCCGCCGGCCCCCGCGCCGTAGAACATCAGGCGGCCGGCCGACTCGGCCTCGACGAATACCGCGTTGTAAGCCTCGCTGACGGAGGCGAGCGGATGGCTGCGCGGGATCATCGCGGGGTGCACCCGGACCGAGACGCCGCCGTCGCACCGTTCGCAGATAGCGAGCAGCTTGACCACCCGGCCGAGCGCCCGCGCGCTGAGAATGTCGGTGGCGGTGACCTCGGTGATGCCCTCGCGGTGCACGTCCGCCGCGGTCACCGGGGTGTGGAAGGCCAGGCTGGCCAGGATGGCCGCCTTCGCGGCTGCGTCGAACCCCTCCACGTCGGCCGTCGGGTCGGCCTCGGCATAGCCGAGCGCCTGTGCCTCCTCGAGGGATTCGGCGAAGCCCGCGCCCGAGGAGTCCATCCGGTCCAGGATGAAGTTGGTGGTCCCGTTGACGATGCCCAGCACGCGGTGCACGGTGTCCCCGGCCAGCGACTCGCGCAGCGGTCGGAGCAGCGGGATGGCGCCGGCCACGGAGGCCTCGTAGTACAGGTCGGCCCCGTACTCGCGGGCCGCTCCGTAGATCTCCGCGCCGTTCTCGGCGAGCAGGGCCTTGTTCGCGGTGACCACCGGCTTGCCGTCCTTGAGCGCGGCGAGCAGCAGCGACCTGGCCGGCTCGATGCCGCCGATCACCTCGACCACGATGTCGACATCGGGCCGGGTGGCCAGCGCGTGCGCGTCCGCGGTGAGCAGCGAGCGGTCGATCTCGGCGGCCCGCCGGTGCCCGACCCGCCGCACCGCGATCCCGGCCAGCTCCAGCCGGGCACCGACCCGCAGGGCGAGGTCCTCGGCCTGCTCGGTGAGCAACCGGGCCACCTGGGACCCCACGGAACCGCATCCCAGCAGGGCTACCTTCAGCGTGGGCACGGTTGGTTTCTCCGACGAATCAGTCATCCGATATCCAGGCTCAGCAGGTCGTCAAGGGTCTCGCGGCGGACGATCGTCCGGGCTGCGCCCGCGCCGACCGCGACCACGGCCGGACGTCCCACGTGGTTGTAGTTGCTGGCCAGGGACCGGCAGTAGGCGCCGGTGGCCGGGACGGCCAGCAGGTCGCCGGGAGCCAGATCGGACGGCAGGTACGCGTGCCGCACCACGATGTCGCCGCTTTCGCAGTGCCGACCGACCACCCGGGACAGCATCGGCCGGGCGGCCGAGGCCCGCGAGGCCAGCGCGCACGCGTAGGCCGCGTCGTACAGCGCGGTCCGGATGTTGTCGCTCATCCCGCCGTCCACGCTGACGTAGGTCCGCAGACCGTCCACGTCCTTGATCGTGCCCACCGTGTACAGCGACACGGTGGACGGCCCGATGATGCCGCGGCCCGGCTCGACGGTCAGCCGGGGCCGACCCAGCCCGGCGGCCCGGCACTGCCCGTCCACGATGTCGCGCAGGCTCTGCGCGAGTTCCTTGACCTCGGGGGGGTCGTCCTCGTCGGTGTAGGCGATGCCGAACCCGCCCCCGAGGTCGAGCTCGGCGATCTCGATGCCGTGCTCGTCGCGGATCCTGACCGCCAGCCCGACCACCCGGTGGGCCGCCACCTCGAAGCCGGCCGTGTCGAAGATCTGCGAGCCGATGTGGGAGTGCAGCCCGGCGAACGACAGGCCCGGGCAGGCGATGACCCGCCGCACCGCCTCGTCGGCGGCCCCGGAGGCCAGCGAGAAGCCGAACTTCTGGTCATCGTGCGCGGTCGCCATGAACTCGTGGGTGTGCGCCTCCACGCCGGTAGTGACGCGGACCAGCACGTTGGGCTTGACCGTCGCGTCCTCGGTCAGGTACGCGAGCCGGGCGATCTCCTCGAACGAGTCCACCACGATGTGGCCCACGCCGGCCGAGACCGCGCGGGACAGCTCGTCGAGCGTCTTGTTGTTACCGTGCATCGTGATCTGGCCGGACGACACCCCGGCCGACAGCGCCACCTCGAGCTCGCCGCCGGTGCAGACGTCGATGCCGAGGCCCTCCGAGCTCACCCAGCGCAGCACCGCCCGGGAGCAGAACGCCTTCGCGGCGTAGAACACCCGCCCGTCGGGGCCGAACGCCTCCCGGTACTCGCGGCAGCGTGACCGGACGTCTTCCTCGTCGCAGACGTACAGCGGCGTGCCGAACTCGGCCGCCAGATCCCGCACGTCCACCCCGCCGAGCGTCAGCACGCCGCCGGAACGCCGGGCGCCGCGCGGCCAGACCCCGGGGTAGAGCGCGTTCAGGTCCTCCGGCGCGGCCGGCGGATGGTCGGCGGGCAGTACGTCACCATGGCGTGGCCCGGCCGGGTGCGCGACACGGCTCATCGGGATTGCGACGACCAGATCCCGGCCTTCAAGCCGGGGAGGAAACGCCGCTCCACCTCCCTCCGAATGTCAGTGCGAAATGATACTTTGAAGCTGTCCGTAAGAGCCAGGCGGACACCTACACCACCTGGTACGGAACCGCGGCAGGGCATGCCGTGGCTGCACGGGGAGACTTCCGGGATGCCGGGCCGGTGAACCGCGAACCGACAGCGTGACCGCAGGTCGCGGCTGGAGTCCCTGTCCTTCAGGGCGGCGGAGGATGTCAAGCGGTTCCCTTCGTAGCGCGGCCTACAGGCGGCCGGGCGCGCCGATCTCGAGCAATCCGAGACCGACGGCGAGCCCGGTCCGCGCCGCGTCCGCCAGCCACAGTCTTTCGCTGCTGATACTCGATATTGTCGTAAAGCTGGTCGTACTCATAGTCTCAATCGTCCGCGCGGCCAGTTCCTCCAGGTACCCGGCGAACTCGTCGGGACGTTCGCGGCGCGCCGCCATGGCCACCCGTTCCGGGAGCCAGGACAACGCGTCGAGCAGCGCCAGCTCTCCCGGTTCGGCG
The DNA here is from genome assembly GCA_049676235.1 of Streptosporangiaceae bacterium. GTDB lineage: Bacteria > Actinomycetota > Actinomycetes > Streptosporangiales > Streptosporangiaceae > Palsa-504. Next base: position 414 of record JBAUAY010000447.1, on the reverse strand, counting down.
AGCAGGCGCGGCGTGAACCCGGCTGGCCTGGTCCCCAGCGCGGCGGCCCAGCGCAGCACGGCGGCGGCGGCGGCATGCGCGTACCGAACAGCATAGGCGGGATTGGCCAGGACTTGCCGCGCGATAACCGGCGCCGCCGGGGCAGGGCCACCCACAGAACCGCCGGGCGGCATCCGGGCCAGCACGAACCGCACCGCGTCGGCCCCGGCGTACCGGGCCGCCTCCGCCACGGGCCCGGCCCCGGGCAGTGCCATCGGCTGGGCCGCTGACCGGCCCTCCGGCTGAGTTGTTGAAGGGGGAGCCGGGGCGGGAACGGAGGGCCGTTCGGGATCAGGAAAAACGGTGGCGCCCGCGGCGGCGGCGAGACGGACGGTCAGCTGCGCGGCGAAGGCCGCCCGCGCCTGCGGCCAGCCC
>JBAUAY010000446.1:0-2391 GCA_049676235.1 Streptosporangiaceae bacterium | reverse complement strand
GTCTTGCCCACCCCACCGGGACCGATCAGCGTCACCAGCCGGCTCGAGCGGACCGCCTCGCTCAGCTCCTGGAGTTCCGCTGTGCGACCGACGAAGCTGCTCAATCGCTCCCGCAGGTTGCCCGTTGCCACCGGCGTCGGAGCCGCCGCCAGACCTGCCGGGCCGGCTGCGGCGAGTGATGGGTCCTGGGCCAGGATGCGGGCCTCGAGTTCTCGCAGGGCCGGGCCGGGGTCGATTCCCAGCTGGTCGACCAGACGGTCACGGGCTTCGGTGTAGGCGCGCAAGGCCTCGGCCTGGCGGCCGGCCCGGTAGAGGGCGAGCATGAGCAGCTCCCACAGCCGCTCGCGAAGCGGATGTTCCCGGCACAGCGCCTCCAGTTCGCCTACGAGCTCGCCGTGGCGGCCCAATACCAGGTCGGCTTCGGCACGGGTCTCGATCGCCACCAGGGTCAACTCGGCGAGATGCGCTCGTTCGGCATCAGCGAAGGCGGCGTACGCGAACTCGGTGAGCGGCTCTCCCCGTCGCAGCCGTAGCGCTTCGCCGAGCGCGGTGGACGCGAGCGCCGTCTCCCCCTCCTCAAACAGGCGCTGTCCCTTTGCCACCAGCTGCTCAAAACGGGCTGCGTCGACGTCATCCGGACCGATATCGAGGGCATAGCCGGCGTCGGAGGTGAGGATCGCCGTTGCGCCGAGGGTACGGCGCAGCTGGCCGATCTGGGCCTGCAAGGCGTTTACCGGGTTGGCCACTTGCCCGTCACCCCATAGCGCGTCGATCAGCCGGTCTGCGCTGACGGGTTGTCCTCGGTGAAGCGCCAGGAGGGCCAGGACCGTTCGCTGCTTGGTGCCCCGGACCGGCGCCGGCACGCCTCCTTCTACTGCCTCGAACTCGCCGAAGAACCTTACCTCCACATGTCCACCCTACGGCCGTCGGCCCAGCCCAGCACCTGAGCAGCCTCCGACCGCGCTGAGAACCGGCCTCAGCGCCACGGCAGTCCCACCTCAGGCCCTCGGCGCACTCTGCTTTCAGCACCAAGAGCATCGAGGGAGGGAATAACAATGATCGAGGCACGGCACCTCACCAAGCGCTACGGCAAGGCGGTTGCCGTCGATGATGTCTCCTTCGCCGTCCAACCCCCTCATGTGACCGGTTCCTCATCCGGCAACCCGCATCCACGAAGGAGACCGACGTGACCACCACCCTGCGGACCACGACAACCAAGCGAACCACGACAACGAAGCGCGCGCCGATGGACAAAATGCGGAAGACAGCGCTAATCGCCGGCGTGTTCTACTTGATTACCTTCGTCTCGATCCCCACCCTCGCCCTCTACGGCCCGGTGAAGAACCACCGGGACTGGATCCTCGGCTGCGGCTCCCACACCGGCGTGCTCGTGGGCGGCTTCCTCGAGGTGATCGTCGCGCTGGCCGGCATCGGCACCGCCGTCACGCTGTACCCGGTCGTCAAGCGGCAGAACGAAGGCGTCGCGCTCGGCTTTGTCGCCGCTCGCGTCCTGGAAGCCGCCATGATCTTCACCGGTGTCATCAGCCTGCTTTCGCTGGTGACCTTGCGACAGGACCTGGGCGGGGCGGCCGGAGCCAATACGGCCGCGCTTGTCACCGTCGGCGCGTCGCACGTCGCGGTCTACAACTGGACGTTCCTGCTCTCCCAGAGCCTCATGCCGGCCATCAACGCACTGCTGCTTGGCTCCTTGCTGTACCGGTCCCGGCTCGTGCCCCGCATCATTCCCGTGCTCGGACTCATCGGAGCCCCCCTGCTCATCTGCACCGTCATCGCCACGCTGTTCGGCAGCTTCAAGCTGGGCTCCCCCGAGCTGGCCGCACTCCCGGTGGCTGCCTGGGAGCTCTCGCTCGGCGTCTGGCTGGTCATCAAAGGCTTCAAGCCCTGCCCCATCACCGCCGCAATGACCGCAGCCGACACCGTACCCGCCTACCACGACGTCACCGCCTAAACGAAAGGGACGCGACATGATCGAGATTGATGGCCTGACCAAGCGGTACGGCGACAAGACCGCCGTCGACGCACTGAGCTTCGTGGTAGAGCCGGGGGTGGTGACCGGATTCCTGGGCCCGAACGGAGCGGGCAAATCCACCACGATGCGGATGATCGCCGGCCTGGACCGGCCGAGCAGCGGCACGGTGCGCGTCAACGGCAAGTTCTACCCTTGTACCGCTACCCCGCTGGCCGAGCTCGGCATTCTGCTGGACGCCAGGTCGGTGCACCCGGGCCTGTCGGCCCGCAACAACCTGCTGGCGCTGGCCCGGACGGCCGGGATCGGCCGCCGCCGGGTCGATGAGGTGATCGAACTGGCCGGGCTGGGCGAGGTCTCGGGCAGCAGGGCCGGGGGTTTCTCCCTGGGCATGGGGCAGCGGC
>JBAUAY010000445.1:0-2021 GCA_049676235.1 Streptosporangiaceae bacterium | reverse complement strand
TGCAAGCAGTCAAGCGGGAACTATCGATCTGACATGTGTCATTTTAGTAGTTCCATACTGCTAGGTGAGGAGTGCATAATGGCTATATGACAAGTTGCACGGGGAGGACACATGGACCTGCTCATCTTCGCGCTCGGCGCGATGATCGGCGTTCTCGCAGGTGGAGCGCTGGTCATACGGCACTTCCGGGCGGCCATCGCGGGTGACATCGGCCCGCTGATCCGGCGGATGCACGCCGAGATCGACCCGCAGCTCCGCGGGATGCAGAACCAGCTCGACAACATCGAGTCGGCCGTCAACCTCGCCCTAGCCTCGCGATACGCCGAACTCAGCCAGCTCCCCTGGCCCCCGGCGATCCCAGCGGCCCGGGCGAGCGAGGAAGGCCGGCCCTAGGAAAAGGCCGCGCGCTCTGCCGGCTAGGCAGAGCCTCAGGACCGGGCGCGGCGCCACACGACGGACTCCCACGGCCTGAGCTTCAGGTCGGGCGGCGGCTGGAGGGGAGCGTCGCCGGTCAGGTTGGTCAGGACGACCGAAGCGTCCGCCCAGTCGCTGTCCAGCGGTAGCCCGGCGGCCACCACGTCTCCGGAGAAGTTCGCCGCGACGAGCAGCTCGGCGTCGGAGCCGCGGCGGACGAAGGCCCAGATCGACGGGTGGTCCTCCAGGAGGAGCTCGAAGTCGCCGTCGGTGACGACCGGGTTCTCGTGGCGCAGGGCGATGAGGCGGCGATAGTGCTCGAAGACGGAGCCGGGGTCGCCGACCTGGGCGGCCGCGTTGACTTCGGTGTGGTCAGGGTTGATGGCGAGCCAGGGCGTCCCGGTGGTGAACCCGGCGCCCGGGGAGGAGTCCCACTGGACTGGGGTGCGGCCCTGGTCCCGGCTCATCTTGCGCATGGCCAGCAGCAGCGCCGGCAGATCAACCACGCCGCGCTCGGCCGCCTCGGCGTAGAACCTGAGCGCCTGGATGTCCCGGAAATCGGTGATCGCGGTGAACGGGGCATTGGCCATCGCCAGCTCGTCGCCCTGATACACGTACGGCGTGCCGCGGTGCAGGTGCAGCACGGTGGCCAGGGTCTTGGCCGAGGCCACCCGATGCGCGGGGCTGTCGTCACCGAAGCGGGATACCGAACGAGGCTGGTCATGGTTGCCCAGGTAGAGCGAGTTCCAGCCTCGTTCGGCCAAACCGGTCTGCCAAGTAGCCATCGAGGCTTTCAGGGCCGGCAGCCGCAGCGGGACCAGGTCGTACTTGTTGGCGCCGACGTCCAGCCGCACGTGCTCGAACTGGAACACCATGTCGAGCTCGTGCCGGTCCGGGTCGGTGAACAGCACCGCCTCGGGCACGGTGACGCCGGGCATCTCGCCGACGGTAAGCACGCGCACGTCCCGGCCGGCGAAGACCTCGCGGTACATCTCCGCCAGGAACTCGTGGTTGCGCGGGCCGAACGTGAAGTACTGATCGCCCGGGCCGTATAGGGACCCGGCCCGCGGTTGGGTGTCCGGCAAGGACAGGTCCTTGCTGATCATGTTGATGACGTCCATCCGGAACCCGTCCACACCGCGGTCCAGCCACCACCGCATCATGGCGTAGACGGCCTGGCGGACCTCGGGGTTCTCCCAGTTCAGGTCGGGCTGCTTGCGGGAGAAGATGTGCAGGTAGTACTGGCCGGTGGTCTCGTCCCAGGTCCAGGTCGGGCCGGAGAAGTGGGACTCCCAGTTGGTCGGCTCCGCGCCCGGCGTGCCCGGCGTAACGCCCGGACGGGCGTCGCGCCACCAGTACCAGTCCCGCTTGGGGTTGTCGCGGCTGGATCTGGATTCGACGAACCAGGGGTGCTCGTCGGAGGTGTGGTTCACCACCAGGTCCATGACCAGCTTCATGCCGCGGGCGTGCAGCGCGGCGATCAGTTCGTCCAGGTCGGCTAGCGTGCCGAACAGCGGGTCGATGTCTTGGTAGTCGCTGATGTCGTAGCCGTTGTCGTCCATCGGCGACCGGTAGACCGGGGACATCCAGACGACGTCCACGCCCAG
>JBAUAY010000444.1:0-2518 GCA_049676235.1 Streptosporangiaceae bacterium | reverse complement strand
CGTGGCGTCTGAGCCCACGAGACCCGGGTTTTGCGTCACTGCCGCGAGGCCAGCATAAGTCGAGGTACTCGCGCAGCATTTGCGCGCGGCTCGGGTGGCGGAGCTTGGCCAGGGTCTTCGACTCGATCTGCCTGATCCGCTCCCTGGTCACCCCGAACTCCCGGCCGACTTCCTCCAGCGTCCGCGGGTGCCCGTCGGTGAGGCCGAACCGCAGCTGGATAATGCGCTGCTCCCGCTCGGCCAGCTGGTCCAGGACCCGCTCGAGCTGGTTCTGCAACATGATGAACGCCGCGGCCTCGATCGGCACCACGGCGTCCGCGTCTTCGATGAAGTCCCCCAGATCGGACTCTTCCTCACCGATCGGGGACTGCAGGGATACCGGCTCCTGGGCGATCCGCTGGATCTCCGCGACCCGTTCGGTCTCCAGCCCCATCTCGGCGGCGATCTCGTCCGCAGTGGCTTCCCGGCCGAGTTCCTGGTGCAGCTGCCGCTGCACGCGCGACAGCTTGTTGATCGTCTCGACCATGTGCACCGGCACCCGGATGGTCCGCGCCTGGTCGGCGATAGCTCGGGTGATGGCCTGCCGGATCCACCAGGTCGCGTAGGTGGAGAACTTGTAGCCGCGGGTGTAGTCGAACTTCTCCACCGCGCGGATCAGCCCGAGGTTTCCCTCCTGGATGAGGTCGAGGAAGACCAGCCCGCGGCCGATGTAGCGCTTGGCGATCGACACCACTAGCCGCAGGTTCGCCTCGATCAGCCGCTGCTTGGCCTTGACTCCCTCGCCGACCAGCAGCTCCAGGTCGCCGTAGACAGCGCCGAGCGTGGGGAAGCCGCCGCCGAGCTTCTCCTCGGCGAACAGGCCCGCCTCGATGGCCTTGGCCAGCTCCACCTCGCCCTCGGCGGTCAGCAGCGGCACACGGCCGATTTCCCTGAGGTAGATCCGGACCAGGTCGCTGGTCGCGGCCCGCCGGCCGGCTTCAGCGGCTCCCCTGGAAGCCTGCCGGATCTCGGCCTCGGTGTCGGTATCGTCCTCCTGGGCCACGTCGAGGACGTCGACGCCCTCCTCGGCCAGAGCGCGCACCGCCGCGTCGATGGCTTCCGGCGGAAGGTCGGCACGGTCGAGCGCCACCGCGACATCGGCCATGGTCAGGGAACCGCGCTCCCGTCCTAGCGCTACGAGATCCGTCAGCTGCTCCGCTGGCGCTGGTCCGTTCGTTAGTACGGTGAGGGTCACGGGACCAGTGTGCGCCATGAACCCATGGTTACGGGGGACCCAATTTTGTTACTCTCCCGATACTTAACCGGCTTCGCCGCCACGAAGACAATCGCGGACGAGCCAGGCTTCAGGCCCCGGCGGCCCGGTCGAGTAGGGCCCGTCTACGGGTTTCCAGGGCGACAAGGTCCCCGAAAATCCTGTTGTATCCGGCCTGCTCTTCCACCGGGTTTATCCGTTGCAGCCGTGACTTGACCACCGCGATCTCTCGGCTAACCGCCAGTTCGCCGACCTTCGCAAGCTCGATGTCGGCGTACTTCGCGTCTGGTTCGTCGTGGCGGCGTAGCGGCTCGACCGCCAGCGCGGTCACGAACGTCTGCGCCCGCTCATTCGGCGCCGCGTCTCGTAGCCGGGTGACCCATTCCCGCGCGCTGCCGCCGCTGGCCGCTGTGCCGCCGCAGGCGGCGATCAGCGCAAACAGTGCGCTGTGCACCGGCACGGTGAACGCGTCCGCACCGAGCACGTCGAACTCGGGCCCGCACATGGCCGGCCGCTGGACCGCGAGCTTCAGCACCTCACGTTCCACCTCAACGACAGGATCGTTCAGGTCGTAGGGCTGGCCTCCGGCGCCCCGCTGCCCGCCGTCCCCCTGACCGTCGCCATTTAGGCCGAACGGGCCCGGGTGCGTGCTCCGGTTTCCCTGCTCCCGGCGGAGAGGCCTTCGCGATCCGCGGCGCCCCGTGTCGTTGTCTCCCGCGTGCGCGTTCACCCGGGCCAGCACGAACCGTTCGTCCATCATGCCGAGCCAGCGGTCCAGGTTGACCGCGTACCTGGCGCGCAGCCCCTGATCCTTGATCTTGGCCACGATCGGCGCAGCCTCGTCCAGCGCCGCGAGCTGGCCTTCGGTGGTGTTCAGGTCATGGTGACCGAGCACGCCCTTGATGGCGAACTCGAACAGCGGGACCCGGCGGGCGACCAGGTCGCGCACGGCTGCGTCGCCGTGGGTCAGCCGTACGTCGCACGGGTCCAGCCCGTCGGGCTGCACGGTCACGAACGTCTGGGTGACGAACTTCTCCTCCAGGCTGAACGCGCGCAGTGCCGCCCGCTGCCCGGCCGCGTCGCCGTCGAAGGTGAAGATCACCTCGCCGGCCGAGCCCGTGGCGTCCATGATCAGCCGGCGCAGCACCTTGATGTGATCCTCGCCGAAGGAGGTGCCGCAGGTGGCCACCGCGGTCGGCACCCCGGCCAGGTGGCAGGCCATCACGTCGGTGTAGCCCTCCACGATGACCGCCTGCCTGCGCTGCG
>JBAUAY010000443.1:0-17467 GCA_049676235.1 Streptosporangiaceae bacterium | reverse complement strand
AAGAGCGCCGGGAGCTCGGCGTGACCGCAGGGCGCGAGACGGTTGTCGTCACCGGGCTCGGCGCGACTACCCCGCTCGGCGGGGATGTCGCGTCGACCTGGTCGGCGATGCTTGAGGGGCGTAGCGGTGTGCGCCGGCTCACCCCGCCGTGGGCGGAGGACCTGCCGGTGCGCATCGCCGCGGAGGCCGCCGCCGACCCGGCGGATGTCGTGGGCCGGGTGCAGGCGCGCCGGATGGACCGCTGCGAGCAGCTGGCACTGGTAGCCGCGCGCGAGGCGTGGGCTGACGCGGGCACCCCCGACGTGGACCCCGAGCGGCTCGGCGTAACCGTCACCAGCGGGATCGGCGGCATCGGGTCGACGCTGACCGCGTACGACACGCTCAAGGAAAAGGGCTGGCAGCGCATCTCGCCGTACACGGTGCCGATGCTCATGCCGAACGGTTCGGCCGGCTGGATCAGCATGGAGATCGGCGCCCGGGCGGGTGCTCACTCGCTGGTCAGCGCCTGCGCGTCCGGCGCCGAGGCGATCGGCTACGGCATCGACATGATCCGCTCCGGACGCGCCGACGTGGTACTGGCCGGCGGCACCGAGGCCGCGATCATGCCGCTGAATATCGCCGCGTTCGCGGTGATGCGGGCCATGTCCACCCGCAACGACGACCCAGAGCGGGCATCCCGGCCGTTCGATACGGCCAGGGACGGCTTCGTGCTCGGCGAAGGCGCCGGCATGCTGGTGCTTGAATCGCTGTCGCACGCGCGGCAGCGCGATGCCACGGTGTACGCCGTCGCGGCCGGGGCCGGCTACTCCTCGGACGCCTATCACATCGCGCACCCGGCGCCTGACGGGGCCGGCGTGATAGCGGCGATCACCCGTGCCCTGGCCGACGCCCAGGTCGGCCCGACCCAGGTGGTACACGTGAACGCGCACGCCACATCTACGCCCGAGGGTGACACGGTCGAGGCGCAGGCGCTCGCGAAGGCGCTGGGGGCCGCCATCGACGGCGTGGTCGTCACGTCCACCAAGTCGATGACCGGGCACCTGCTCGGCGGCGCGGGTGCCATCGAATCGGTGGCCGCCATCCTTGCGCTCCGCGAGCACGTGTCCCCGCCCACTATCAACCTCGAGAATCTGGACGAAGACGTGCCGCTCGACGTCGCTACCGAGCCGAGACCGCTCAGCAAGCACGGCTCCGAGCCGATGGCGGTGCTGAACAACGCGTTCGGGTTCGGCGGCCACAATGTGTCGCTGGTGTTCACCTCGGCCTGAGCCTTCGTCCACCGTCCTTCGTTCCGGCTAGGGAGACCTGAGATGACCGCACTGGATCAAGGCCCAGCCCAGCCCGCAGTTCCGCCGCAGGCGGCGCCCGCCGGGACGGCTCCCGTCGCGGCGCCGCGGCCTGCGGCGCTGCCGCGCGACCCGCGTGAACGGCTCGCGGCCTTGTTCGACCCCGGCACGCTGGAACTCCTGCCGGCCGACGGGGATGAGCGCAGCGGAGTGGTCGCGGGCGTGGGCCTGGTGCACGGCGCGGGAGCGGTGGCCTTCGCCTCCGACGCCCGGGTTCAGGGCGGTGCGATGGGCAGCGCAGGCTGCGCCGCGATCGTCGGGGCCTACGCCGAGGCGTTGTCGCGCGGCGTCCCGATCGTGGGGCTGTGGCACTCCGGCGGGGCCCGGCTGGCCGAGGGCGTGGCCAGCCTGCACGCGGTGGGAACCGTCTTCGCGGCGATGACCCGCGCGTCGGGACGCGTGCCGCAGATCTCGGTGGTGCTCGGGCCCGCGGCAGGCGGCGCCGCGTACGGCCCGGCCCTGACCGACATCGTGATCCTGTCCGGGCAGGGGCGCATCTTCGTCACCGGCCCGGATGTCGTGCGGTCGGTCACGGGCGAGGACGTGGACATGGCACGGCTCGGCGGCCCCGAGCCGCACAGCCGCCGGTCCGGCGTGGTGCACGTGGTGACCGAGACCGACGCGGAGGCGTTCGACCGGGCCCGCCTGCTCGCGGCCATGCTCAGTGACCAGGGCAAGATCACCGAGGAGGACACCGGGGGGCACGACCTTTCCGGCGTGCTGCCCGAGTCCGCGCGCCGCGCCTACGACGTGCACCTGCTGACCAGCAGGCTGCTCGACGCGCCGGGCGTCGAACTGCACCCCCGGTGGGCACCGAACATCGTGACCATCCTCGGCCGCCTGGCCGGCCGGACGGTCGGCGTCGTCGCCAGCAACCCGATGCGGCTCGGCGGCTGCCTGGACGCCGCCTCAGCGGAGAAGGCGGCGCGCTTCGTCCGGATGTGCGACGCGTTCGGCGTGCCGCTGGTGGTCCTGGTGGACGTGCCTGGATACCTGCCCGGCGTCGGCCAGGAATGGGACGGCGTGGTCCGCCGCGGCGCGAAGCTGCTGCACGCCTTTGCGGAGGCTACGGTCCCCCGGGTGACGCTGGTGACCCGTAAGGCCTACGGCGGCGCCTACATCGCGATGAACTCACGCTCGCTGGGCGCCACCCGCGTCTTCGCGTGGCCGGACGCCGAGGTCGCGGTCATGGGCGCGGTCGCCGCCGTCCGCATCCTGCACCGGCGCACGCTGGCCTCGGTGCCGCCCGAGCAGCTCCACGAGGCCGAGACTCAGCTCGCCGCCCAGCACGAGGTGACGGTGGGCGGCCTGCAGCGCGCCCTCGACCTCGGTGTCATCGACGCGATCATCGAGCCCAGCCAGACCCGCCGCGAGCTGGCCCAGGCGATCGCCGAGGCACCCCAGCTGAAGGGCACCCACGCCAACATCCCGCTCTGAGCAGCTTCCGCGGCCGCCCGAGGACGGCAACCTGGGGACGGTCAGAGGGGGCTGTCGTCGCCTAGGCCGGTGCCCCGGTCTGAGCTGGACGGAGTGGGCCCGGTGGGGGGACCCGAGTCGGCGGGGGCGCTGGGGCTGGCGGGGTCGGAGCCTGCCTCGTCGGCGCCTGCCTCAGGGGTCGAGGCGGCGGGGGTGGAGCGGGCTTCAGCGACCAGCTCTTCCAGACGGGCGGCGCGGATGCGGCGGAAGGTCCGGTGGTCGCGGGCGCGCTCCAGGATGGCCACTTCCAGCTGGGAGGCTACGAACTCGGTGCGCTCGCCGTTGCCCGGCGCGGACAGCGCGGACAGGGCGGCGGCGAAGGCCTCGGACAGGGACATGCCCTCCGAATAGTGCTCTTTCAGCTCGGCGGACACCTGGTCGGCCTGACCGCCGAAGGCGACGAAGCCTGGCTCGTCGGTCACCGACCCGTCGAACGTAATCCGGTAGATCTGGTCGCCGTCCGGGCGCCCGCCCACCTCGGCGACGACGATCTCCACCTCCCAGGGCTTCGGGCTCTCGGTGAAGATCGTGCCCAGGTTCTGGGCGTAATAGTTGGCGATGCCACGCGCCGTCACATCGTGCCGGTCAAACTGGTAGCCGGTGATGTCGGCGTAGGTGACCCCGGCCTTGCGCAGGTTCTCGTATTCGTTGTACCTGCCGACCGCGGCGAACGCGATCCTGTCGTAGATCTCGCTGATCTTGTGCAGCGCGCTCGACGAGTTGGGCGCCACCATCAAGATTCCGCCCGCGTACTCCAGCACGACGCAGCTGCGGCCGCGCGCGATGCCCTTCCGCGCATAGTCGGCCTTGTCCCGCATCTGCTGTTCTGGTGACACGTAGAACGGCATTGACACCGCGGATGCTTCCTTTACCTAGGTGATCGGTCGGGCTGAGGCGGGATAGGCTGGCTAGCTGCTTAGCAACGGGGCGGACGGACCGTCCGGCTGTCTCATTCGGCTCTGCACGACCTGCTCGGCGACTTCCTCGGCCTCGGCTTCCGCCAGCTTGGAGAAGCCGTCGGCCGTGACCGTGGCGACGACGGGGAAAATACGCCTGGTCAGGTCCGGGCCACCGGTCGCCGAATCGTCGTCGGCGGCGTCGTACAGCGCCTGCACGCAGGCCAGCGCGGCGTCCCGCGCGGGCATGTTGTCGACGTAGAACTTCTTCAGCGCGCCGCGGGCGAACAACGACCCCGAGCCGATGGAGTAGAACCTGTGCTCCTCATACGGGCCGCCGGCCACGTCGTAGCTGAAGATCCGCCCGTGTCCGGAATCTTCGTCGTAGCCGACGAACAGCGGCACCACGACAAGCCCCTGCATGGCCGCCCCGAGGTTCCCCCTGACCATCCAGGCTAGCCGGTTCGCCTTGCCCTCCAGGGACAGCGGCCGGCCCTCCATCTTCTCGTAGTGCTCGAGCTCGACCTGGAATAGCCGGACGAACTCGATCCCCACGCTGCCGGTGCCCGCGTAGCCCATGGCGGAGAACTCATCGCTGCGGAAGACCTTTTCCACGTCCCGCTTCGCGATCATGCTCCCGGCGGTGGCCCGGCGGTCGCCAGCCAGTACCACCCCCCCGTCGCAGACGGCGGCCACGATGGTCGTGGCGTGCGGCAGGTCGCGGATGGCCTGGCCGGGAGTTCCCTGAATCGCGTCACCAGGCACCGTGCGGCCAGGCAGCAGGTCGGGTGAGTGCGACGCCAGGAAGTCGGCGAACGAGGAAGTCTGCAGGCCCATGAAGCCCGACGGGGAACTGCCTGCGGAGCCCGGCACCCGGCCGGACATTCTCGGGTCCCCGCCGAATGGGCCGGACTGGCTGCCATCGAAATACGAGCCCACCGCGAACCTCCCTCCCGTAGTCATAGCGAACGTACTCAACCGACCCTACTGCCACCCAGGAGCACGACAGAACGCGAGAGCCGCCGGCGCGTCCGCCTACGGCGAACCGGCGGATGCCGTGACCGGTCTGGCTACTGGCCGCCCTTTTGCACGTAGGACCGGACGAACTCCTCGGCGTTCTCCTCGAGCACCTCGTCGATCTCGTCGAGGATCGCGTCCACGTCGTCGGAGAGCTTTTCGTGCCGCTCCCTGACTTCCTCGGTGCTGCCCGCCTCGGTCTCTTCGGTCTCCTCGGCGCGCCTCGTGGTCTGCCGCTGACCGCCTGTGTCTTTCGATGTTGCCATGTCACTACCTCCGTAGTCCCAACGCTATCGTCACCCGTAGGAGTCCCGCCCAATCCCGCCGGCCTGAAATCGGTACGAACTCGCGATCCGCGGCGCGGGCCCGGATCCAGCGGCTTGCGGGATTCCTGGGACTGACGGGATTGGAGGGCCGGCCCTCGGCCCGGCCAGCCAGCGCGCTAGTCCCGACCAGTGAGGGCAGCAACCAGCTCGGCGGCGTTCCGGCAGCGGTCGAGCAGCTCGCCCACGTGCGCCCGGGTGCCGCGCAGCGGCTCGAGCGTGGGCACGCGCTGAAGCGACTCGCGGCCCGGGATGTCGAAGATCACCGAGTCCCACGAGGCGGCCGCCACCGATTCGGGATACTGCCGCAGGCAGCGGCCGCGGAAGTAGGCCCGGGTGTCCTCGGGCGGGTTCTCGATCGCCCGCTGCACGGTGGCGTCGTCGGTCAGCCGTACCATCCGGCCCCGGGCCGCCAGCCGGTTGTACAGACCGCGGTCCTGCCGCACGTCGGAGTACTGCAGGTCGACCAGTTGCAGTCGCGGATTGTCCCAGCTCAGCCCGTCTCTGGTCCGGTAGCCCTCGAGCAGCTCGAGCTTGGCTACCCAGTCGAGCTCCTTCGACAGCAGCATCGGGTCATCGGCCAGCCGGTTCAGCACCGACTCCCACCGGTCCAGGACGTCGGCGGTGATGTCGTCGACGTCGTTGCCGTACTTGTCCTCGGTGAACTTGCGGGCCAGCTCGAGGTACTCGGCCTGCAGCTGGACGGCGGTCATCTTCCTGCCGTCCTTGAGCGTGAGCAGGCGGCGGCAGGTCGGGTCGTGCGAGATCGCGCGCAGCTCGGCCACCGGGGCCTCGACCGACAGGTCGGTGCCCAGGAACTTGTCCTCGATCATCGCGAGTACCAGCGCGGTCGTGCCGACCTTGAGGTAGGTGCACACCTCGCTCATGTTGGCGTCGCCGATGATCACGTGCAGCCGCCGGTACTTCTCCGGGTCGGCGTGCGGCTCGTCCCTGGTGTTGATGATGGGCCGCTTGAGCGTGGTCTCCAGGCCGACCTCGACTTCGAAGAAGTCGGCGCGCTGGCTGATCTGGAAGCCGGAGCCGCGGCCGTCGGCGCCGATGCCGACCCGGCCCGCCCCGCAGATCACCTGGCGGGAGACGAAGAACGGGACGAGGAACTTGACGATGTCGGCGAACGGAGTGCCGCGCCGCATCAGGTAGTTCTCGTGCGAGCCGTAGGAGGCGCCCTTGTTGTCGGTGTTGTTCTTGTACAGCTGGATGGGCGCACTGCCCGGCACGGTCGCGGCCTTGGCCGCGGCCTCCGCCATCACCCACTCGCCGGCTTTGTCCCAGATCACCACCGACAGCGGGTTGGTGCACTCGGGCGCCGAATACTCGGGGTGCGCGTGGTCGACGTACAGCCGCCCGCCGTTGGTGAGGATGACGTTGGCCAGACCCAGGTCCTCGTCGGTGAGCTGGGAGGAGTCCGCCGCCTCGCGGGTCAGGTCGAAGCCCCGCGCATCCCGCAGCGGGTTCTCCTCCTCGAAGTCCCAGCGGGCCCGCCGGGCCCGGGCGGCCGTGGCCGCCTGGTACGCGTTGACGATCTGGGACGAGGTCACCATCGCGTTGGCACCAGGCTGGCCGGGCACAGAGATGCCGTATTCAGTCTCTGTGCCCATGACGCGAAGAACGCTCATGAAGTGTCTCCCGCTCGCCCCCTGGGCGCCTCCAGCTCGCTCATGTTAAGCAGCCTAATGCCGTGACCGGCGAGGGCGACATGCTGACACGCTCTGTTCGCCAAGGGGGGACGGGCCCCCCTTAGACCCCCCGAGGCCTGAGCGCGAACAGCCATCAAAGATACTGCCCGGTGTTGGCCACGGTGTCGATCGACCGGCCCGCCTCGGTCCCTGTCTTGCCGGAGACCAGGGTCCTGATGTAGACGATGCGCTCGCCCTTCTTGCCGGAGATGCGAGCCCAGTCGTCCGGGTTGGTGGTGTTCGGCAGGTCCTCGTTCTCGCTGAACTCATCGACGCACGCGGCCAGCAGGTGGCTGACCCGGATGCCCTTCTGCCCGGTGTCAAGGAACTCCTTGATGGCCATCTTCTTGGCCCGGGCGACGATGTTCTCGATCATCGCGCCCGAGTTGAAGTCCTTGAAGTACAGCACTTCCTTGTCACCGTTGGCGTAGGTGACCTCCAGGAACCTGTTCTCCTCGGACTCGGTGTACATCCGCTCGACCGTCCGCTGGATCATCGCCTCGACGGTGGCCCGCGCCGACGAGCCGTTCTGGGCCACGTCGTCGGGGTGCAGCGGCAGCTCGGTCAGCACGTACTTGGAGAAGATGTCCTTGGCCGCCTCGGCGTCCGGACGCTCGATCTTGATCTTGACGTCGAGCCGACCCGGACGCAGGATCGCCGGGTCGATCATGTCCTCGCGGTTAGAGGCGCCGATGACGATGACGTTCTCCAGGCCCTCGACCCCGTCGATCTCGCTGAGCAACTGGGGCACGATCGTGTTCTCCACGTCGCTGGACACGCCCGAGCCGCGGGTGCGGAAGATCGAGTCCATCTCGTCGAAGAACACGATGACCGGCATGCCCTCGCTGGCCTTCTCCCTGGCCCGCTGGAAGACGAGCCTGATATGCCGCTCGGTCTCGCCCACGTACTTGTTCAGCAGCTCGGGGCCCTTGATGTTGAGGAAGAAGCTCTTGCCCTCCTTGGCCCCCTCGTCCGCCGTCTTGGCCGCGACCTGCTTGGCCAGCGAGTTCGCCACCGCCTTGGCGATCAGCGTCTTCCCGCAGCCGGGCGGCCCGTAGAGCAGGACTCCCTTCGGCGGCTTGAGCTTGTGCTCCTTGAACAGGTCCGCGTGCAGGTAGGGCAGCTCGATGGCGTCCCTGATCTGCTCGATCTGCCCAGCCAGCCCGCCGATGTCCTTGTAGGAGATGTCCGGCACTTCTTCGAGGATGAGCTCCTCCACCTCGGCCTTGGGGATCCGCTCGTACACGTACCCCGACCGGGACTCAAGCAGCAGCGAGTCGCCGGCCCGCAGCGGCTGGTGCAGCAGCGGCTCGGCCAGCCGGACCACGCGCTCCTCGTCAGCCTGAGAGATGACCAGCGCACGCTGGGAGTCGGCGAGGACCTCCTTGAGCATGACGACCTCGCCCACCGTCTCATACGACTGGGCGATGACGACGTTGAGCGCCTCGTTGAGCACGACTTCCTGGCCCGGGCGCAGCTCGGGGAGCTCCACGTTCGGGGACACGTTCACCCGCATCTTGCGGCCGCCGGTGAACACATCACACGTGTCGTCCTCGTTCGCGTTCAGGAAGACGCCGAACCCGGACGGCGGCTGCGCTAGCCGGTCCACTTCTTCCTTCAGCGCGATGATCTGATCGCGCGCCTCACGCAGTGTCGCCGCGAGCCGCTCGTTCTGGGCGTTGACCCCGGTGAGACTCCCCTCGGTCTCGCGCAGCCTGTCCTCAAGGAGCCTGACCTGCCGGGGCGAATCCGCCAGCCTGCGCCGCAGCACGGCGATCTCCTCATCAAGGAAGGAGATCTGAGCGGTAAGGCTCCTCACCTCATCCTCGTGCCGCGAAGCCCGCCCGCTGTCATCTCTGGTGGCCACGGCCCTCACCTCCTCCTGCACCGTTAACTGGACTCTACCTATTCGCGAGCATTCCCTAACCTGCCGACACTGTATCGACGTTGTTTTGCTGCCCGCGAACGTACCAATCAGTCACAACTGCAACACAAGGTGTTACCATGCACTCGGTTTGCCCTGGCGCGGCGACCCGCCGGCCGGGGGCGTAACACATCGGCCCGTTCGGATCAATGATCTTCGTTGTGATCTTCTTCCTGTGCCGCTTTCGCGGGCCTGCGCCTGCGCGGCGGGGGGATCACCCCGGGGGCGAGCCGCCGCGCGGTCACCAGGAACCCGGTATGACCAACCATACGGTGCTCGGGGCGGACCGCCAGCCCTTCCACGTGCCAGCCGCGGGTCAGGCTCTCCCAGGCGGCCGGCTCGTCAAAGCCGCCGTGCCCGCGCAGCGCCTCCACGGTGCGCGAGAGCTGCGTCGTGGTGGCGACGTAGCAGCAGGCCAGGCCGCCCGGCGCGAGGACCGAGGCGACCGCGTCGACGCAGTCCCACGGGGCGAGCATGTCCAGGATGACCCGGTCGAAGTCGGCCAGGCCAAGATCGTCGCCGCCGAACTCGCCGATCACCAGCTGCCAGGCCGGCGGCGGGCCGCCGAAGTACTGCTCCACGTTCCGCCTGGCGATCTCGGCGAAATCGGGCCTGCGCTCGAACGAGACCAGCGTGCCCTGCTCCCCCACCGCCCGCAGCAGCCAGCAGCTCAGCGCGCCCGAGCCGGCTCCAGCCTCGATCACCCGCGCGCCGGGGAACACGTCGGCGAACGCCACGATCTGCGCCGCGTCCTTGGGGTACACCACGGCCGCCCCGCGCTTGGCGGCCAGTGTGAAGTCGGCCAGCAGCGGGCGGAAGACGACGTAGGGGGTACCGCCGCCGGACCGGACCACGTTCCCGTCCGGGCCGCCGATGATGTCGTCGTGGCTCAGCGTGCCCCGGTGGGTGTGGAAGGACGTGCCGGCCCGCAAGGTGATCAGGTGGCTGCGGCCCTTGGGGTCGGTCAGCTGCACCGGCTCGCCGGGCATAAGCGGTCCCTGCCGCGGTTTGGTCATGTTCGGTTATACCCCGGCGAAGGCGTGGTCGACGTCGCGGGCGGCCAGCACGCCGTAGACCTGACCGGAGGGCTCGACCAGCAGGTACTCGGTGGCGGGAGCGCGGCGGATCGCGTCAAGCAGCGCCATCCCCGACAGGTCGGCCGACAGCACCAGGCTCGGCTCGAGCGTCCGGGCCAGCGCCCCGGCCTCCAGCCACGGGCGGCGCTGCGGCGGGGTGGCCATCACCGCGGTCTCGTTGACGATCGCGATCGGCTTGTCATCGTGGTCGACGATCACCACCGCGCGGGCCTGATTCTCATCCGCGCGCCTGATCGCCTCGGCCAGCGGGGTGTTCGCGGCGACCGAGACCGCCTTGCGGGCCAGCCGCCTGGCCTGCAGCGCGGGCAGCCGCTCGCGGAACCTGGTCGCCTTGATGGCCTGCCCGGCGCCGGTCCACATGAAGGCCGCGATCACCGCCAGCCACAGCACGCTGACCAAGTCCCCACCGGTCCGGTTTACCGCGCCGACCGCGAACGGCACCACGAACAGGCTCACGGCAATGACCCGGCCCGCCCAGGCGGCCGCGATGGTCGACGTCGACTGACGGCCGGTCAGCTTCCAGATCACCGCGCGCAGCATCCGGCCGCCGTCCAGCGGCAGGCCGGGCAGCAGGTTGAAGATCCCGACCACCAGGTTGGCCCACATGAGCTGGTGGACCAGGGTGCCGGCGACGGTATCCGCCGGGACCACGTACATCAGGCCGTACCCGGCGGCGGCCAGGGCCAGCGACAGGGCCGGGCCTGCCGCGGACACCAGGAACTCGCGGCCGGGTGTCGGCGGCTCCCGCTCGATCTCGGAGAACCCGCCGAGCGGGTAAAGCAGGATGCGGCGCACCGGCAGCCCGTAGCCGCGGGCGACCAGCGAATGGCTCAGCTCGTGGATGAGAACGGACACGTACAGCAGCACCACGAACGCCGCCGCCACGACGAACCGGGTGGAACCGTGCAGGGTCGAGGCGAGGTCGTTGGCGTAAATGAGGATGAAGACGCCGGCGATCAGGAACCAGTACGGCGAGATGTACACCGGGATGCCGAACGGGCGCGCGATGACGATCCCATGACCGGTTTCGCGGCGCTGGGGTGGCTTGTCCGCCGTCGCGGGCGGTTTCTCCGGCGTCGTGCTTGCCACATTACCGATGCTACGTGCCCAACAGGTCGCTCGGGTCGATGCGAGGCCGGCGCCCGCAGGCCGGGCAGAGATCCCCCCGAATGTCGGTGCCGTGCCCTACGGTGGCGCTGTGGATGAAACGGCCGTTGATACGACGCTGCCCGCGCAGGAGCGGGGACCGGCTCTGTCGCCGTCGCGGGCGGCGGACTTTATGACTTGCCCGCTGCTGTACCGGTTCCGAGTGATCGACCGGCTACCTGAGCCGCCCACCGCGGCGACCGCGCGCGGGACGCTGGTGCACGCCGCCCTGGAGCGGCTGTTCGACCTGCCGGCCGCCGACCGGACCCCGGCGGCGGCCCAGGCACTGCTGGCCCGGGAGGGGGACCGGCTGGCCACCGAGGAGCCCGATCTGGCCGCGCTCTTCGACAATGAGGCCGAACGATCCAGCTGGCTTGCCTCGGCGACGGCGATCGTGGACGCCTACTTCACCCTCGAAGACCCGCGCCGGCTCGAGCCCGCCGAACGCGAAGCCTACGTGGAGACGACGCTGGAGTCCGGGCTGCGGCTGCGCGGCTACATCGACCGGCTGGACGTGGCGCCGAGCGGCGACATCAGGATCGTGGACTACAAGACCGGCCGGGCGCCGCGGGAAGCCTACGAGGCCAGCGCGCTGTTCCAGATGAAGTTCTACGCGCTGGTGATCTGGCGGCTGCGCGGCCAGGTGCCGCGGCTGCTGCAGCTCATGTACCTGGCCGAGGGCGAGGTGCTGCGCTACTCCCCCGACGAGTCCGACCTGCTCGCCACCGAGCGCAAGGTGGCGGCGCTGTGGAAGGCCATCGAGCGGGCCAGGGACGCGGGCGACTGGCGGCCGCGGCCGAGCAGGCTCTGCGACTGGTGCAATCACAAGGCGCTGTGCCCCGAGTTCGGCGGCACCCCGCCGCCGCTGCCCGAAATGCCGCCGGCCTAGGCCAGGAGGACGATCAGCAGGGCGAGCGCGGGCAGGACCACCGCGGCGATCGGCAGCCAGGACCACCGGGCCGTGACGGGCTTCTCCTGGGCCTCTGGAGCCGCGCGGGCGCGTTCGCGGTCCGCACGGGTGTCCAGGAGGACGGCGATGGCCTTCGCGGGCGGCAGCGAGGCGAGGTACTTCGCCTCCTCGGGTAGCCGGGACCCCTCCGCGTAGCCCGGCTCGGTCCCCGGCGTGGCGAACGCGCTGCTGTACGACAAGGTGCGCAGCAGACCGGATCGTCCGGACGGGGCAGGCCGGCGGGGCCGGGCGGCCCGGCGCTTGGTCCGGGCGGAGACGTACAGCGCCCAGCATGAGACGGCCCTGCTGGCCGCGCTGCTCGGATTGATGGCGGGGCGGAGCTGTCCGGCAGCGTAATGCACCCGGACCCAGTCGCCGGTGTCCACCGCCGTGATGGCCGCCCAGGGCACGTGGCGGTCGCGGAACGGGTTGACGATCGTCAGGCCGGACGGCTCGGCGATGACCCGCGGCCGCAGCGCCAGCGCGTAGGCCAGCCCGGTGATCGCCACCAGGATCGCCGACACCACGATCGCGAACCTGGCCGGCGCGCCCTGGATCGCGAAGTCGGCCACGTTGGCCACGGCGAAGGCGAGCCACACCCACCACAAGACCAGCGGCGGGGTGAGCCGGAAGACCTCGCGGTTCGGTTCGGGCGATCTCACCGCGGATCAGGCGATCCGGACCCTGGGGTCGAGCAGCGCGTAGACCAGGTCGACGATGATGTTGGCCACCACGACGAACACGGCGGCGACGATGACGAACCCGATGATGACCGGTAGGTCGTCGGTGTCGATGGCCGCCACGGACACCTGGCCGAGGCCGCCGAGACCGAAGACCGCCTCGACCACGACGACGCCGCCGAGCAGCTGGCCCATGTCCACGCCCAGCTGCGAGACGACCGGCGTCAGCGCGGCCCGGACTCCGTGCTTGTAGGTCACCCGCCGCTCGGACAGCCCCTTGGACCGGGCCGTCCTGATGTAGTCCTCGCCCATCGTGTCGAGCAGCTGGCCTCGGGTCAGCCGGGTATAGACGGCCGCCTGCACGGCCGCGAGCGTGATCCACGGCAGGATCATGTGCCCGGCCCACGTAAGCAGCCCTTGCGAAGGTCCGGCGTACCCGGTCTGGATCCAGCTGAACCCGTGCCGGTTGAGCGGCACGAACACGAACAGGATCAGCAGCTCACCGATGACAAACACCGGCATCGACAAGCCGACCAGCACCCCGACGTTGGAGGACCGGTCGAACACGCTGCGCGGCCTGGTGGCGCTGATGATACCGACCGAGAGCCCGACCACCAGCCAGAGGACCATGCCGCCCACCACGAGTGAGACGGTCGGCGGCAGGTCCTGCTTCAGCATCGTGTCGACCGGCTCCTGGCTGTAGTAGGAGTAGCCGAGGTCGCCGTGCAGCAAGCCGTCGATGAAGTGCCAGTACTGCACCAGGATCGGCTGGTTCAGGCCAAGGTTGGTTATGACCTCGTTGATGACCTGCGGGGTGGCGGCGCGGCCGGCCAGCTGATGGGCGACCGTGGTTACGGGCCGGGCGAAGAACAGGAAGAACGCCCCGGTCGCGACCAGCCAGATAACCACGATGCCGGTGAGGATGCGCCGGATGAGGAAGCCGGTGATCGCCATGTCAGCTGCCTCCCGCCGGGGGTACCTGGGGTGTCACGTGGGACACGTCAGACTGGCCGTCGTCGGCGAGCACCTGGCGCTTGCCGCGGCGTCTCCGGGCCCGCCCGGCCGTGAAAGCCCGCTCGGTGCGCGGGTCCATGGCATCCCTGATCCCGTCGCCGAACAGGTTGAAGGCGAGCGTGGTGATGAGCAGGGCCGCCGCCGGGAATATGACGTACCACCAGGACGTCTGGTAGAAGTTCTGCGCGTCGGCCAGGATGTTGCCCCAGCTCGCGGTCGGCGGCTGGATACCCAGGCCCAGGTAGGAGAGCGTCGCCTCGAACACGACGGCGGTCGGGATGTACAAGGTGGCGAGCACGAGCACGGGCGCCAGCAGGTTGGGCAGGATATCGAGGAACATGATCCGGAACGGCCCGGCGCCCAGGGACCTGGCCGCCTCGATGTATTCCTTTTCCTTGATCGACAGGGTCTGGCCGCGGACAATCCGGGCGATCGCCGCCCAGGAGAAGAACGCGATCACCCCGATGATCACCGTCAGGCTCGGGCCGAGCACCACGGCCAGGGCGAGCGCCAGCACGACGTAGGGAAACGCGAGCACCGCGTCGATGAACCGGGCGAGCACGGCATCGACGACTCCGCCGAAGTACCCGGCTATCAGGCCGACGGCCACACCCGCCACCACGCCGATCCCGGTGGTGACGAAGCCCACGAACAACGAGATACGCGCGCCGTAGAGGATGCGGATGAACAGGTCGCGGCCGGTGCCGTCGGTGCCGAGCCAGAACCCGGCGGTCCCCGGGCCCACCGGGTTCCCCGCCGCGTCCTCACCGGTGTTCGGGTAGGCGATGTTCGGCGGGTGGTGGGTGATCGACACGAACAGGGGCGCGGCGATGGCGAGCGCGATAATGACCACGATCACGACCAGGGACCCCATGGCCACCTTGTCTCGCCGCAGCCGCCGCCAGGTCAGCTGCCACTGGCTGCGCCCCTGGATCTTGGCGGCGTCGGCGTCTAGCGCTCCTTCGCTCGCTGCGGTCTCCGACCCCGCGAACTCCAGCCCGGTCACGCTCATGTCAGTTCGCTCCTGCCTGCGGCGGCGAGGTTCTCGCCCGCTTGGACGGGGAAGTGGCAGGCGGCCAGGTGGGTGGCCGGGTCGCCTGCCTTGGCCTCGAGCTGAGGCTCTTGCTGGCCGCACACCGCTTCCGCTTTCGGGCAGCGCGGGTGGAACCGGCATCCTGAGGGTGGATCGATCGGGGAGGGCACGTCTCCGGTCAGGATGATCCGCTGCCTGGCGGCCGCCGCGTCCGGGTCGGCGGCCGGCGCGGCGGACAGCAGCGCGGCGGTGTACGGGTGCCGAGGCGAGCCGTAGAGCGCCTCTTTCGGCCCCGACTCGCCGATGCGGCCTAGGTACATGACCGCCACCGAGTCGCTGACGTGCCGCACGACCTCGAGGTCGTGGGCGATGAACAGGTAGGTCAGGCCGTAGTCACGCTGCAGGTCGGCCAGCAGGTTCAGCACCTGCGCCTGGATCGACACGTCGAGCGCCGACACCGGCTCGTCGCAGATGATCAGCTTCGGCCTCAGCGCCAGTGCGCGAGCGACGCCGATGCGCTGCCGCTGCCCGCCGGAGAACTCGGCCGGGAACCGGTTGTAGTGTTCCGGGTTGAGCCCGACCCGCTCCATCAGTTCCTGCACCTGGCGCCGGCGCTCGCTGCCGGTCGCGGTCTTGTGGATGGCGAACGGGTCACCGATGATCGCGCCGACCCGCCGCCGGGGGTTCAGCGAGCTGTAGGGATCCTGGAAGATCATCTGGATCTCACGGCGCACCGGCCGCATGGCGCCGCGGGACAGGTTGGTGATATCCCGGCCGTCGAAGATCACCCGTCCCGAGGTGACGGGGATCAGCCCCGCGACGCAGCGGGCGAGCGTCGACTTGCCGCTGCCGGTCTCGCCGACGAGGCCGAGGGTCTGGCCGCGCGGGATGGACAACGACACGTCGTCCACCGCCTGGACCTGGCCTACCGTCCGCCGGACCAGGCCGCTCGTGCGCACCGGGAAGTGCTTGACCATGTTTTCCACCCGGACCAGGTCGTCCCCGGCCGGTGTCGCCGGGTCGGGCCCGGTACTCGCTAGCGAGTCGCTCACCCCGCCACGCTCCCCTCAGGCCCTAGCGCCTTGGCGATCTCGGCGTCGAATACCTCGGCGGCCGCCTCACCGCGGCCCTCCCGTACCGTCGCGGCCCGTAGTTCTTCCGCCTGCTCGCCCAGGCCGGCCGCCTGGACTGGCAGCCAGCAGGCCGAGCTGTGCGAGCCGTCCTGGCTGACCGGCCGCAGCACCGGCTCCTCGGTCAGGCAGCGGTCGAGCACGTAGCCACACCTTGGGTGGAACTTGCATCCGGACGGCAGGTTGATCAGGCTCGGCGGTGAGCCGGGGATGGGCTTCAGCCGGCCGCCGGCCGCGGTACTGCTCGGTATCGACTCAAGCAGCCCCTTGGTGTACGGGTGGTGCGGCGCGTAGAACACGTCCCGCTTGGACGCCTTCTCCGCCGCCCGTCCCGCGTACATGACCATGACGTCGTCCGCGATGTCCGCCACCACGCCGAGATCGTGCGTGATCATGACCAAGGCGGTGTGCGACTCCTGCTGCAGGCGCAGCAGGAGGTCAATGATCTGGGCCTGTACGGTCGCGTCTAGCGCCGTGGTCGGCTCGTCGGCGACGATCATCTGCGGCGAGAGCGACAGCGCCATGGCGATCATCGCCCGCTGCCGCATGCCGCCGGAGAACTGGTGCGGGTAGTCATCCACCCGTCGCTCCGGGCGCGGAATACCTACCCGGCCCAGGAGTTCGGTGGCCTGGTCGTGCGCCTGTTTCTTGGAGACGGACTTGTCATGGGCCCGGATCATCTCGGCGATCTGCCATCCGACCTTGTACAGCGGATGCAGGCTGGTCAGCGGGTCCTGGAAGATGACCGCGATGCGCGCGCCGCGGATCTCCCGCAACTCGGCCTCGCTGAGCGCCAGCAGGTCGGTCCCGTCAAACAGGGCGCGACCCGATATGTCGGCGCCCGGGGTCAGCCCGAGCAGCGTCTGTGTCAGCACCGTCTTGCCGCTTCCCGACTCGCCGACGATGCCTATCGTCCGGCCCGCATCCACGCCGAACGAGACGCCGCGCACGGCCCGGACGACGCCGTCCGAGGTCGGGAAACTGACGGTCAGGTCCTTTACCTCAAGCAGGGTCAAGGCATCCCTCCGGCCCACAGCTCAGCAGCCACGACGCAGTATGTGGCTGACACGGCAAGCGTTGCATAGATCACCCGATATCGCTACGCAGGCCCGGCCGGAAGACCGGCCGGGCCTGCATGCTCACACCTCCGAACTCAGCTGCCGGCGAGCCAGATGCTGGTGATGTCGGGCTCGCCGATGTTCGGCTGGAAGAGCGCCGTCGGGTACGTGGCGCCGTTGGACGCGATGCCCCTGACCCGCTTGCTCGAGTACTGCGGGAAGCCCTGGTCCATGACCGGCACGATGGCCGCGTCCGACATGATCTGGTGGTCGGCCTGCTGCCAGGCGGTCCCGGCCGCGGCCAGCGAGGACGCGCCTTCCGCCGTGGTGATCAGCGAGTTGACCTGCGCGTTGTCGTAGCAGCCGTAGTTGACCGTGTTGATCACGCAGTTCGGACCCTGGAACAGGGCCTGGACGACGGTACGGCCGTTGTTGCCGAACCAGTCGGGGATCCAGCCCGGCTGGCCCATGTCCCACTGGCCCGCCTTGTTGTTCTCCGGCGAGTTGCCCAGGTCGGTGAAGAACGAGGAGCCCGGCTCGGGCTTGCCGGTCACCGTGATCCCGCAGTTCGCCAGCGACGCCTGGATCGCGGTGAAGATCCGGGTGTTGGAGGAGTCGTTCGGGTACATGTAGGTCAGCGTGACGCCGTTGGGGTACCCGGCCTTGCTCAGGTCGGACTTG
>JBAUAY010000442.1:0-5971 GCA_049676235.1 Streptosporangiaceae bacterium | reverse complement strand
CTCGCTGACGTCCTGCCAGCGTCTGGCGTGCCGCTCACCGGGCAGGTTCGCATGGGCCAGCTCATCCACCACCGCCAGCTCCGGGCGACGGTCCAGAACCGCCGTCACGTCCAGCTCCGCAAAGCTCGCGCCCTGATAGGTGACCACACGGGCGGGAAGCACCTCGAGATCGGCGAGCTGGGCAGCAGTCGCAGGCCGCGCGTGACGCTCCAGGTGGGCGACGACGCTGTCGGTGCCGGAGCGTCGACGGGCGCGCGCGTCCCGCAGCATCGCGTAGGTCTTCCCGACTCCGGGGGCAATCCCGAGGTAGGTGCGCAGCTTGCCCCGTCCGGCAGGCGACAGCATCTCGTCAGGTGCCGAAACCTGAGCGATCAGATCTGTGCGGTCCTCGAGGCCAGGCCGGACGCCGCTAGTCATCGCTGGATCCCATTCGGACAAGGTGGTCAGAGTGCGGCTCCACGCCGCCGGGGGTAGCCGCCAAGGCCACCGGCGACCTGAACCAGGTCCTGCCCCTGTTCGGGCGAGCCTGCCTGGCTACGGTGCCAAACCAGACGCTAACCGCTGGAAACGACACACGCCAGTGGTCCCGGGCGAACCGCCGGCCAGAATGGAAGCGGCCGGCTGATGACCTGGAATCCCCCTACGATGTCGAGCCGGCCTAGCTGCAGGCGATCCGCACAGAGGAAGGCCGCCGAGATCACCGAGCAAATGAGGGGCACCGGCTCCGAGGGGACCGGCCAAGGCGTGAGCGACGCCGCGGCGGCGGACACCGACGCCACCGAAGAGGTGGAAGCAGCCGGCCGGTTCCGCATCTACCTGGGCGCGGCCCCGGCGTCGGCAAGACCTACGCCATGCTCAGCGAGGGCCATCGGCGGCAGGAGCGGGGCGCCGACGTCGTCGCCGGGTTCGTCGAGGCCTACGGGCGGCCGGCCACCGAAGAGCTGCTCGACGGCCTGGAGGTCATCCCGCGCAAGGCGGTCGACTACCGGGGCCGGCGGCTGGAGGAGATGGACCTCGACGCGATCTTGCGCAGACGACCCGAGGTCGCCCTAGTCGACGAGCTGGCCCACACCAACGTGCCGGGATCCGGCCGGCACGACAAGCGCTGGCAGGATGTCCTGGACATCCTCGGCGCGGGCATCAGCGTCATCATCACCGTCAACATCCAGCACCTGGAGAGCATCGCCGACGAGGTCGAGCAGATGACTGGCGCCAAGGTCAAAGAACGGGTGCCGGACTGGGTGGTGCGCAAGGCCGACCAGATCGAGCTGGTCGATTCCTCACCGGAGCAGCTGCGCCGCCGGATGCTGCACGGCAACATCTACCCGAAGCAAAAGGTCGCGCAGGCCCTGACTCACTTCTTCCGCACCGGCAACCTCATCGCCTTGCGGGAGCTGGCGCTGCGGTTCGTCGCCGACGAGTCGGACGAGAAACTCCTCGAATACCTCCGACGGCACCAGTCTCAGTTCCCGTGGGAGACGACCGAGCGCATGATGGTGGCCGTCACCGCCGAACCAGGGACCGACGTCCTGCTGCGGCGCGCCGCGCGCCTCGCATTCAGGGTCAAGGCGGAACTCGACGTGGTCCACGTCATCGCCGACGACACCAGCCCATCTCGGGACGGCCGGTCGATCGACGGGCTGCGAGCGCTGGCCGCCGACCTCGGTGCCCGCTGGCACGAGATAGACGATGACGATCCGGCCCGGACCCTGGTCAGCTTTGCACGGGAACACCAGATCACTCAGATCGTGGTCGGGTCCATCCAAAGCAGCTGGTGGCACATTGTCGGCGGCGGGCCGGTCCTACGACGGGTTATCCATGAGGCAGGTGCGTTCGGCATCGACGTCCACGTCATCGCCCACCGCGAGCTGCCTCCCGACGCGGGCCCAGAGCCCAGTGCCGCCAAAGAGTCCTGACCCTGCCCGCCAAGCAGGTCAGGCGGCCGGATTCCATGTCTGCCGTGTCCGTCTGACGCTGCCTAGCTAGAGGCCGGCTGGTTGAAAGTACTCGTCCCGGCGACCCGGAAAGCGACCGGCAGGGGGCCGCCCTGCAACTCCGCGGCGAGTTCCCCGACGGCCGCGCGGGTAAAGTTACCGCTGATCTCTAGATGCCCGCCGGCGATCGGCCCGGCGATCAACGGCGCCGACAGGACGGTGCCGTCGAGGACCACTGCGGCCTGGTCAAGGACCATGTCGTTCTGGTTCCCCGTGGTAAAGCCGGAGTGATACGTGTTGTACAGATGGGTGGTCAGCGCGCCGAACGCGGACGCACCCGCACTGTTGACCGTCAGGGCGACGACCCACTGGCCAGGAGGCTGGCCCGGCGAAGCTACGGCCCCGGTCACTTCCTGTCCCAGGACCGCGGCTACGTCGAGTACGTACTTGGTGCCGCTGCTGCAGGAGAGGACCTGCGCCGTCGGGTCGTCCCAGGCCGCGGACGTCGTGTAGCCAACCTCCCGCTGCCATGCCGCATCGCTCTCGCCCGGGTTGCAGACCAGCTTGCGGAAGAGCCTGAGCACCCCCGGCTGCACCAGGCTCGCATCCCCGTATGTCCCTCCGCCAGGAGGTTGCTGCAGGAGTACATGCCGGATGCGCAGCACCCCCATCCCGGCCAGGCCCTCGAGCGCATTCCCGTCGGCGGCGAGCCCGGTCAGGACGACGTTCCGCCCGGAGACCGCGGCCCGGGCGAGCAGCAGGCCGGATCGGGCAGCGCGCTCGCCGATCAGCTGGGCTGCGGCGGCCAGGTCATGCGCGCTGGCCGGTACTACCGGCGAAAGCGTGATCGAGACAAATGACTGCACGGCCGGAGCTGAGCTGATGGAAGCGGCCGGCGTGCCAGAGGGCGCAGCAGAAGAGGCGGAAGACGTGCACGCCGTCACCATAAGCACCGCGACAGCCACGCCGGCAATCGCAGGTCCAGTAGCTCTCATACAACACTCCCTGCCGCCGGAAGCGCGCCCCCCGGCCGATACACGCCCGTAGCGCTGCGGTGCCACAGTTCACGCCCGGGAGTGTCCGGCAGATCTGCAATATAACGCCGCACGCCCTTCCAGCGAGAACAATTAGGCTCAGCCTGAATCAAGCTCTTCGGTTGGCACGGCATGATCATTCGAGGGCGGCATTCACCGCCTCCCGCCGGCTGTCGAAGTCCGGTCCGGATCTGGTCCTTCCAGATGCGGACTTTGGCTCTTAAGCTGCGGCTTAGCAGGGTTGGGCTGGGAGGCGGTCGGGTGACGACTCCGTTTGTGGGCCGTGCGGGCGAGCTGGCCGCGCTGACCGCCGACCTGGACGCCGCGGTCGGCGGCCAGGGCGGGGTGGTGCTGGTGGCCGGCGAGCCCGGTATCGGCAAGACCCGGCTGTCCGAGGAGCTGGCCGCGCGGGCGGCCGCGCGCGGCGCCGTGGTGCTGTGGGGCCGCTGCTGGGAAGGGGCGGGCGCGCCCTCGTTCTGGCCCTGGGTCCAGGTCGTCCGCGGCTATGTACAGGTTCAGGCCGGCGACCCGGCTTCGCTGCGTCATGACCTGGGCGCCGGCGCGGCCGACATCGCCCAGCTGGTCCCCGCCGTCCATGACTGCATTCCGGATCTTCCCATCCCGCCGCCGCTGGAGCCGGAGGCGGCCCGGTTCCGGCTGTTCGACAGCCTGACGGGCTTCCTGCGGACGGCGGCCGCGCGCCGGCCGCTGCTGCTGGTCCTGGACGACCTGCACTGGGCGGATGTGCCGTCGCTGGCGCTGCTGCGGTTCATGAGCCGTGAGCTGGAGGGTACCGGCCCGCTGGTGGTGGGCAGCTACCGGCAAAGCGAGGTGGGCCAGGGGCATCCGCTGTTGGCTGCCGTGGCCGACCTGACCCGCGGACAGCACCGCTGGCTGCTGCTTGGCGGGCTGGGCCAGCGGGATGTGGCCAGCTTCGTCGCCCTGGTCGCCGGGGCGGAGCCGTCGGCAGAGCTGTCGGCAGAGGTGTACCGGCAGACCGACGGCAACCCGTTCTTCGTCACCGAGGTGGTCCGGCTGTTGGCCAGCCAGGGGCGGCTGGATCCGGCTGCGAGGGGCGCCGTGGCGCTCGGGGGTGGCCTGCCGGAGGGGGTCAGGGCGGTGGTGGCCGAGCGGCTCGGTCACCTTTCCGACGACTGCCGGCGGATCCTGGAGGTCGCCGCGGTGGTGGGCCGCGACTTCGAGCTGCGGGTGCTGCAGCCGGCCAGCGGCCTGGACACCGAGCGGCTCCTGGCGCTGCTGGAGGAGGCCGAGGCCGTGCGGGTGGTCGGAGCGGTGCCTGATGGGCTCAGCCGCTGGCGGTTCGCGCACGCGCTGGTCCGGGAGGTCCTGTACGAGGGCCTGCTCGCCGCGCGGCGCGTGCACCTGCACAGGCTGGTCGGGGAGGCGCTTGAGACTGTCTACGCCGCCGACCCGGGGCCGCATCTGGCGGAGCTGGCCCACCATCTGGTCGAGGCCGCACCCGGCAGCGAGGAGACGGCGGCCAAGGCAGTGCAGATGGCCACCCTGGCCGGGCGGCGCGCCCTGGAGGTGCTGGCCTGGGAAGACGCGGCCGAGCTGTTCGAGCGTGCGCTGGCCGCCTTGGAGCTGGCCGAACGGCCCGGCCCCCAGCACCGCTGCGAGCTGCTACTGGCGGTCGGCGAGGCCAGGATGGCGGCCAGCGACGTGCTCGCCGCCCGCATCGCCTACCAGCAGGCCGGGGAGCTGGCCAGGCGAATCGGCTCGCCCGAGGCGCTGGCCCGGGCCGGCCTGGGCCTGGGGTCGGAGTTCACCAGCGGGATCGTCGACCCAGCCCAGGTCGGACTGCTAGAGGAGGCGCTGACGGCCCTGGGGAAGCCCGACAGCCCGCTGCGGGCGCGGGTGCTGGCCGGGCTGGCCAGGGCGCTGGTATCTACCCCCCAGGTCGAGCGGCGCCTGGCACTCAGCGAGGACGCGGTACAGATGGCCAGGCGCCTGGGCGACCCGGCGACGCTGGCCGCGGTGCTGTTTGGCCGCCACCTGGCCGTCTGGGGTTCCGAGCGAGCCGAGGTGGCCGGCGAGCGGCTAGCCATTGCCACCGAGGTGGTCGGCTTGGCCGAGCAGATCGGCGACCGCGAGATGGCGCTGCGCGGTCGCGGCCTGCGGCGCATCGACCTGCTAGAGCTGGGTGACCTGATCAGCTACGATGCCGACCTGGCCGCCGCCGAGCGGGTCGCCGAGGAGCTGGGCCAGCTCCGCTATCGCTGGCAGCTGCCGCTAGCCCACGCCACCAGGGCCCTGCTGGCCGGCCGGTTCACCCAGGCTGAGGAGCTGATGGAGCGGGGCTTGGTGGCCGGGCGGCGGGCCGGCGACCAGGCGGTCGGGAATTACTACACGGGGGTCATCGCGACCCTGCGGTTCATGCAAGGCCGCTTCGGCGAGCTGATCGAGCTGACCCGGGATGCGGCGACCCGTTTCCCGGCGATGGTGGTGTTCCGGGCGGCCCTGGCCGCGACGCTGGCCGAGGCCGGCCACGCCGACCAGGCACGGGTCGAGGTCGAGCGGCTGACGGCGGGGGACCTGGCCGCAGTGCCCAGGGACCCGGCGTGGAGTTTCAGCCTGGCCTCACTCGCGCTGGCCTGCTACCACCTCGGCGAGGCCGAGACCGCCGTCAAGCTGCACGGGCTGCTGGAGCCGTACGCCGACCGCAATATCGTCACCGGGCGCGTCGGTGCCATCTGCCTGGGGCCGGCCGCCTACTTCCTGGGACTGCTGGACCTGACCCGTGGCCTCCCCGAGCAGGCCCTGCGCCGCTTTCAGCACGCGGCGGCACTTGCCGACCGCATGCAGGGCCGGCCGATGGTGGCCATGAGCCGCGAGGGGCAGGCGCGGGCGCTGCTGGCCTTGGACCGGCCGGGTGACCGCCAGCAGGCCGCGGTCCTGCTCGACGAGGTCGCAGCCACCGCCCAGGCGCTCGGCATCTGCGGTCTCGGCGAGCGGGCCGGCACCCTGCGCACGGCCGCCATG